>DASSTH010000439.1:0-28107 GCA_035708025.1 Nakamurella sp.
TCGCAATCCGACCGGAGGCGCCGGCGCACCTCACGGTCGGCGAGCGCCTCGGCGGCAGCGACATTTCCGCCCGACAGCAGCCAGCTGGGCAGGATTCCCGTCATCATCCCGACGCCCTGCTCGAACGGCGTGGTGTCGGCCCGCACATCGGTGCCGTCGGCCGCGGCCCGCTCCATCGCCTCCACGGCCAGTTCCCAGGCACGTTCCGGTGCGTTGGTGTCGTGCCGGACGTTCAGGTGCGAGATCTCCCCCGCGGCGCCGGAGCGCCGCACGATGGTGAGGAACTCATCCACCGACGTCAGGATCCGCGAATCCCGGTTCCGGATGTGGCTGGCGTAGATACCGCGCGCCGCCCCCACCGGCTGGGCCATCGCGATGAGTTCGTCCGTGGCGGCGAAGGACCCGTGCGAGTACTCCAACCCGGACGACATGCCGATCGCGCCGGCCTCGAGCGCCTCCTCGACCAGCGCGACCATCCGGCGCAGTTGATCCTCGTCGACGGAGTCCTGACTGCGTACCCCGGCGGCCTCCCGGATCGTGCTGTGGCCCACCAGGAAGGCCAGGTTGGCGCTGGTCCCGTCGGCCCGGACGTCTGCCAGGTACTCGCCGAACGAGTTCCACGCGACGCCCCCGTCGTGCCCGTAGGACGCCAGCCGCGCCTGCACGTCCGGCGCGGAATCCGGGGAGACGGGCGCGTTGGTGATCCCGCAGTTGCCGACGATCTCCGTCGTCACGCCCTGCCTGATGGTGCTGTCGAAGTCGCGGTTCGCGTGCAGTGTCCAGTCGCTGTGGCTGTGCGGATCGATGAACCCGGGAGCGACGATCCTGCCGTGCACATCCAGTTCGCGTGCCGCGCGCGGCACCCGGCCCAGCGCGACGATCTCTCCCCCGAGTATCCCGACATCGGCCACCTGCCGCGCCCCGCCGGTCCCGTCCACCACGGTGCCGCCGCGCAAAGCGAGGTCCAGCATCACTCATGCCCTTTCGCGATCGGTTGGTTTCGCACGGCTGCCCCTAGCCGACCACGAATTCGGACACGGCATCCAGGTCGACGTCGACGCCCAACCCCGGCTCGGTGGGGACCACCGCATAGCCGTCCTCCAGCCGGATCGGGTTGCGCACCAGGCGCTTACGCATGGGATTGTCCTCGACGCAGTACTCCAGGATGAGCGAGTTCGGCACCGCCGCCAGGAAGTGCAGAGATGCCGCGGTGTTGATGTCGGTGGTGAAGTTGTGGTTGGCCACCGGTATTCCCCGGTCGTTGGCGAGGCCGGCGATGCGGACCGCCTCGGTCAGCCCGACACGGGTGACGTCGATCTGCACGACGTCGATGCGGCCCTCATCCATCAACCTGACGAATCCACCCGCCGTGCACTCCTCCTCCCCGGCGGCGATGCGGGTGTCGACCGCGGCACCGAGCCGGGCGTAGCCGCGCAAGTCGTCCGGATGCAGCGGTTCTTCCAGCCAGTACAGCCCGTAGGGCTCGAACAGGTGGCATCGGCTGATCGCCGTCTTCGCATCCCAGGCCAGGCCGGCGTCGATCATGACCGCAACGTCCTCGCCGACCGCCGAGCGCACCGCCGCCACCAGCTTGACGTCCAGGGCCGGGTCCTGCCCCAGCGGCTCCCAACCGAACTTCACAGCCGTGAAGCCCTCGTCGGCAGCCTCCGCCGCACGGCGTCCGGTCGCCTCCGGACTGAACTCGAACATGTGACTCGCATACGCGCGCAGGCGGTCCCGGTATGTTGCGCCCAGGAGTTCCGACACCGGGCGGGACAGGTACTTGCCCTTGATGTCCCACAGTGCCAGGTCGATGCCTGCCATCGCCTGGATGACGGCGCCGTTCCGGCCGATGTACAACGTGGCTTCGCGCATCCGCTGCCACAACCGGGATGTCTCCAGCGGATTCTCACCGATCAGGAGACCACGCAGCCCCTGCGATCTGGTGTGTGACGGTGGTGCTTCGATGATCGCCTTCGCGATCATCGGGCTGCTGTCCACCTCGCCGTATCCGACGATGCCCGCATCGGTGGTGATGCGAACGACCAGCGCGTCCTGCGAACTGTCCGTGCGCTCCTTGATGCTGGGCATTCGCAGATATACGGCCTCGACGTCGGTGATCTTGATATCCGACATGTGAACTCCTGACTTTCCGCCCCGGAGGGGGACTCCGCGGGAACGACGCATGTGTGTTGGCCGCGCCGGCGCGTGCCGAACGTGGCGGTTGTGGCATGGCCGGCACAGCGCGGCGGACCTCGTGCCGTCGCTGGTGAACCGGCCCCTGGCGTTCACCGATCGGCGGCCCCTTGCAGGCCGAAGTCGACGAGAGTCTCCCAGTCGGTTCCGTTTCGCCGCCCCACCAACGAGATGGTCCGGGCGGTGAACTCGTACTGTGTGTCGCGTGGCTTGATGACATCCATGGCTGACGGCACCTCGTCGGGCCTGATGGCCTGCACCAGGGTGAGGTGAGGAGTGAACTCCCCCTCCACCTCCCGCCCGTAGATGGTCCTGCCGAGGCCGTGCAACTCGTCCCAGAGCCTGCTGTGCAGGTCGGTGAGCGCGGGGTCGGGACGCACCAGCACGACCACGCTGGCATCCTCCGGGCGCACCAGCGTCGCCACCCGATCTGGCCGGATGTCGATCGGTTCGGTCGCCCGGGCCACCCGGTCGATGCGGGCGATGATCTCCGGCAGGTCCACGGGTTCGACGAAGGTGCCCTTCACCGTCACGTGCGCCGGTAGGGTCGGCAGCCCGCACGGCGGGGCCAGGGCATGGATCTCGTCGACATCCTGACAGATATCCGGTGTGGCGAACGCGACCACGGCGTACCTGTCGAACTCCGTGGGATCGATGTCGCCCTCCGGCCCGCGGTGGGGCGCCTCAACATCGGTGCTCATCGCAATCCTTCCTGAAGCTGCGGCTCGGTCTCCGGGAGATGAGTTCCGTTTTCGATCTCGGACCAGAAGTGACACGCCACCCGGTGACCGTCCCGGGCGGTCAGCAGCGGCGGGGGTTCGTGCAGGCACAGCTCCCGGCGGAAGGGGCATCGGCTGGCGAACACGCACCCGACCGGCACATCCAGCCGGCTGGGCTGCTCGCCGGTCAACACGATCCGCTCCCGGGACCGCTGCACCGCCGGGTCCGGAATCGGTGCCGCCGATATCAGCGCCTTGGTGTAGGGGTGCAGGCGCCTGCGGAACAGTTCGTCCGCGTCCGCCAACTCCACGATCGTGCCCAGGTACATCACCGCGACCTCGTGCGAGATCGACCGGACCGCCGCAAGGTCATGTGCGATGAACAGGTACGTCAGGCCCAGCTCCTGTTGGATGGACACCAGAAGGTCGGTGATCTGGGCCTGGATCGATACGTCCAGTGCGGAGATGGGCTCGTCGCACACGATGAACTTAGGGCTGGTGGACAGCGCTCGGGCGATGCCGACACGTTGCCGCTGGCCGCCCGACAGCTCGATGGGATACCGGCCGGCCATGGACGTGCCCAACCCGACGAGATCGAGCAGTTCGGTGACCCGCTTCGCCCGGCTTGCGGCGGAACCGACGCGTTGGATGCGCAACGGCCGCTCGATCAACTGCGACACGGTCATCCGCCGGTTCAGGCTGGAGTACGGATCCTGGAAGACGATCTGCATGCCGCGGCGCACCGCCCGCATCTGGTGATAGCTGAGTCCGGACAGGTCGATGCCGTCGAACGTCACCGACCCGGACGCGATCGGTTGTAGCTGGATGATCGCCCGGCCCAAGGTGCTCTTGCCGCTACCGGATTCGCCGACCAGACCCAATGTCCGATGGCCCGCGATGTCCAACGAGACGTCGGCCACCGCTTGCAACGTCCGGCGGGTCGTCCGCCATCCACGTCGTATGTTCACCGGGTACTCCACCCGCAGGTGGTCCACCCGCACCAACGGCTCGGTGCCCAGGTGTCCCCCCGGGCCGTCGTTGTGGTCCGGACGGCCTCTGGTCGTCGATTCAGCCATCGGTCGACTCCATCGACGACGGGCGGTCCGATGCCACTCCCCGGTTCCAGCACGCCAACCAGTGAGCCTCGCCGACCGGAAGCAGGGCCGGCTCGATCGCGCACTGCTCGGTGCTGATCGGGCACCGGCCCTGATAGCTGCAGCCCGTCGGTGAGGGTCGCCGCGAACGCGCGTCACGTCGCGGGGCGCGCGTGCCGCGCGGCCGGTCCAGGCGGGGCATCGCCTCCAGCAGCGCCTGCGTGTACGGGTGTTCCGGGGCGGTGAGTACCTGTCCGACACTGCCGGACTCGACGATCTTGCCGGAGTACATCACGAAGACCCGGTTCGCCATTTCGGCGACCACACCGAGATCGTGGGTGATGAGCAAGATCGACAAACCGAGGTCCGCCTGCAACTGCTGCAGCAGTTGCAGGATCTGCGCCTGGATCGTCACGTCCAGCGCCGTGGTGGGCTCGTCGGCGATCAGCAACCGCGGGCTACAACTCAAGGCCAGAGCGATCACAACCCGCTGCGACATCCCGCCCGACAAGGAATGTGGATATGCGGCGGCAAGGTTGGCCACGTCGGTGAGACCGACCGTGGTCAACAGTTCCAACACCTTCCTGCGGATCGCCGGTCGGGGCAGGTCGGTGTGTGCGCGCAGTGCCATGGCGATCTGGTGACCCACCCGCAGGGTCGGGTTCAGCGCAGTCATCGGGTCCTGGAAGACCATCGCGACCTCCGCGCCGCGCACCTTCCGCATCTGCGGGGAGTCGGCGGACAGTGGCCGGCCGGCGAAGACGATCCGACCCGTCGTGCTGGACCGCTGCCGTGGCAACAGTCCCAACACCGACAGCGCCGCGGTACTCTTGCCACTTCCCGATTCGCCCACGATGGCGACGGTCTCCCGGGCCGCGACGTCCAGGGATACCCCGCGCAGCGCCGCGACGGTCTCCCGGCCTCCGGAGTGGAACGACACGTGCAGGTCGGAGATCCTCAGCAATGGCCCGCCGGCGTCATCGTTGATCCCGGGCCCGGGGCCCACGGGCGCGACGCTGGTCATCGCGTCCTCCCCGAGCGGCGGGCCATTCGATACCGTCGAGACGGATCCAGCGCGTCGGACAGGCGCTGCCCGATCAGCAAGATCGACACGATGATCAGGAAAAGCGCGATGCTGGGAAAGACGATGAAGTGCGGAGCCTGGGCCATGTATTGCTGCCCGGCGCTGATCATGCCTCCCAGTGACGGGGTGGGCGGCTGCTGACCGAGTCCCAGGTAACTCAACGACGCTTCCAGCACGATGGCGTGCGGGACCGAGATGGTGAAGTACACCACCAGCGGACCGGCCACATTGGGCAGCACCGACCGGACCAGGACACCGACCCGGCTCGCGCCGGCGGCCAGATCTGCCGCGACGTAGTCCAGCGTCCGCTCACTGAGCGTCGAGGATCGCGCCAGCCGGGCGAACGACGGCATCCCGACGACGGCGATGGCGATCACCGCGGTCCACACGCCGGCGCCCAGCACCGCGGCCACCGCGATGGCCAGGATGATGGAGGGAAACGCCAGCACCACGTCCCACCAGCGCATCACCACGCTGTCGAACCGGCCACGCACGAATCCGGCCAACAGCCCCGACAATCCGCCCAGCACCGCGGCGAGCAGTGTCGCCCCGATCGAAACCAGCAGCGACACCCGGATTCCGACGGCGATACGCACCAGCATGTCCCGACCGAGGTTGTCGGTGCCCAACCAGTAGGACGCCGTGGGCCCCGTCAGCGGCGGCCCGTCGGTGGCAGTGGCGGTGTGCGGCGCCACCCACGCCGCGATCACTGCGCCGGCCACCACCAGCAGCAGCATGCCGACCCCGGCCGCCCCCTTCGGGCTGCGGATCACCGCGCCGAGCACCCCTCGGCGCCGCACGGGCTCCTCGGGTGGAACCGGCTCGGCGGCAGGGATCAGGATTCCCTGGACGGTGTGATCGGTCTGCTGGGTCACCGTCACACACCGTCCTTCAGCACGCGCGGATCGAGCTTGGCGTGCAGCAGGTCGGTCAGCAGGTTCACCAGGACGAAGGCCATCACTGCGAGCAGCACGATCGCCTGGACGGTAGGAAAGTCGCTTCCGAGCACGGCGCCCAGCGCGAGGCTGCCCAGGCCCGGCCAGGAGAACACCACCTCCACCACCACCGCACCCGACAGCAGGTTTCCGGTGATCAGGCCCAGCATGGTCAGCACCGGGATGAAGGCGTTGCGCAGCAGATTGGCGCGGATGATGGTCGCTCGCGGCAGGCCCATCGCGGTGGCCGTCCGCACATGGTCCTGTTCGAGCTGGGCGAGGATCCCGTCCCGGACCAGCAGGGAGATCGGCGGCATGAGCAGGAACCCGAGTGTGACCGCCGGCAGGGTGAGGTGACGGAGCGCCGAGCCCGGATCCTCCAGCAAGGATTCATAACCCGACAACGGCATCCAGTGCAGCTTCAGCCCGAAGACGATGAGCAGGATCAGGCCGAGGGAGAACGACGGCACACCCAGCGCCACCACGTTGAGCGCCGACACGATCCGGTCGACGACGCCGTTGCTCCGCAACCCGGCGGCGACGCCGGTGGCGACACCGAAGACCAGCGCCAGGATCAGTCCCGCGACGGCCAACTGCAGCGTCGCCGGGAGACGCTGGCCGATCAACTCAGAAACGGTGATCCCGTTCACGAAGGACTGCCCGAAATCCCCCCGGATTGCCCGGCCTATCCACAGGCCGTACTGCACCACGATCGAACGGTCCAGCCCGAGGTTCTTTCGGATCGCCTCGACCTGCTCGGGCGTGGCCGTGTCGCCGGCAATGGCCTGAGCGGGGTCACCGGGGAGAAGACGGATCAGGGAGAAGACGATGACCGAGGCCAGGAAGACCACGACGACCAGGCTCACCAGCCGTCTGCGAATGTAGGTCCCCATCATCACCTCCGCTGTAGATCGCGACGTCGCCGCACAATTGCTCGTGCACGCTTCGGTGCCGACGCCGCGCCGCGGAGCCCGGGTGCAGGCTCCGCGCCGCGGACCATCGAGCGGATGCTAGGACGATGCCTCCAGCGCCGCCAGCACCGGGAAGTCGCCGATGTTGTCCTTGAACCCGGTGACGCCCTTGCGGAAGGCGTACAGGTTGGGCCGGGTGGCGATGGCGACCTGAGGCTGTTCCTCCATCACCAGGTCGCGGACCTGCCCGTAGAGCGCGGTGCGCTTGTCGGCATCCAGTTCGCCGGCGGCCTGCGACACCAGATCCTGGTAGGTGGGGTCGATCCAATTGGTGATGATCTTGTCGTCGGCCCGGAAGTTGGCCACCGAACTGAACACGTAGCTCAGATCGCGCGGGACGATCGCGGAGGCGGTGCTGAAGATCTCGTAGGTCCGCGAGTTGTAGTAGTCGCTCGCCTCCGTCGACGGCATCGCCTTGATCGTCACCGTCACGCCGATCTTGGCCAGGTCCGCCTGGACGATCTCCAGGATGGACCCCGCCTGCGGGAGCGAGGACTGGAACGCGGCCTCGAACTTGAGCCCATCCGCCCCGGCGTCCTTCAGCAGGGCCGCCGCCTTGTCCAGGTCGAAGTCGTAGCGGTGCAGGTCGTCTTCCTTGTAGACCGGAAGCTTGTCGTTGTAGAACGGCGTGCAGGTCGGCTTGCTGTGCTCGAAGAACACGCTCTTGACGATCTTCTCCCGGTCGACGGCGTAGGCGATCGCTTGCCGGACCCGCTTGTCGGCGAGGTGCGGTTGTTTGACGTTGATGCTGAACTCCCAGAAGGCGCCGAGCACCTCCTCGATGCTGACGGTCAGCCCAGCGGACTGCAACGTGTCGACCTGGTTGTAGTCGATGCCGTTGACCCAGTCGATGCTGCCGCCCTGAAGGTTCAGTGCCAGCGCGGCGGCATCCTTGAACGGCTTGACCACCAGTTTCGGGGTCTTGGGCAGACCTTCCATCCAGTAGTCGTCGCGCGCGGTCAACACCAGTTCCTGACCGGGCTTGAAACTGTCGAACTTGTACGGGCCCGTCCCCGCCGGGGCCGTCTGGACGTCCTTCATGGCATCCGGCTGGATGATGAACATCGCCGCGAAGAAGTCCAGGACGACCGACTCCGGCTGCGGATCGTTGAAGGTGATCTCGACCGTGTGCTCGTCGGTCGCCTTGCTGGACGCGATCCGAGCGGCACCGATGTTCAGCACGTGGCCGATGCTGGCGTCCTTGGCTCGCTCGATGTTGCTCAGCACGTCCTCCGCGGAGAACGGCTTGCCATTGTGGAATGTGACGTCGTCGCGCAGGTGCAGTGTGATGCTCTTGCCATCGTCGCTCAAGTCCCACGACGAGGCCAAAGCGGGTTGGTAGCTACCGTCCTCGGGCGACAGCGCGACCAAGGGGTCGTAGATCTGGAAGTGCATCAGCCGGTTCGTCGCACCGATGAACCACGGATCGAAGGTGGTGAACTCGAAGAGTTGGCCGGCGATGAGCTGCTCGGCCCCGGAGCCGGCGCTGCCCGAGGATGTCGCCGCCGGGGCGGTGCTGCTGCCGGGCCCACCGGACGAGCCGGCCGAGGTGCTGCCGCCCGGGTCTGCCGTGTCGGCGCTGCAGGCTGCCAGCAGCCCGGGGAACACGATTGCGCTGCCACCGAGCGCCAAGCCGGCCAGGAACCGGCGGCGCGAGACATCGACAGCGGCGATTCGGGAACCGCCATTCGGTTGGTCCACAGCCGTCCTCCTCGTTGGGTGATGCAAGGAATGGTCCTTGCTGGCTGGACGCTAACCCGGCCCCCTGCCTATGTCAACGGTTCGTCACCTAATTGTTGACAATGCGCCGACAAGTTGCACAATGGCATCATGCACGGCGCCGATGCCAGGTTCCAGAGGTCGCGATCATGAACGTCGTCATGATCGTGAGTGACACCTTCCGCCGAGATCACCTGGCCGCGTATGGCGATCCGGCGCCGTGGCCCCGGTTCGGGCGAGCGGGGGACGAGCCGTTCATCGACACCCCCCAGCTGGACCGGCTGGCGGCACAGTCGGCGATGTTCGACCGCTTCTACCTGTCCAGCTATCCCACCGTTCCGTGCCGCAGCGACATGATGACGGGCACGCACGGCTTCCCCACTCGGGGATGGCAGCCGCTGGACGACGACGATGTGACCCTGGCCGAGATCCTCGGCCGGCACTCCATGCTGCCGGCCGTCATCTTCGACACCCCCATGCTGTCCGCTGACTCCAACAACTTCACCCGCGGGTTCGCCAGCTGGCAATTCATCCGAGGGCACCACACGGACCGGCTCAACGTCGATCCCATCGACCCGCCGCTGCCCGCAGCCCGGTTCAAACTGAAGAACACCAACGCCACCCGCCTGTACCTGCGCAACCAGTCGGGTCGAGCGCTGGAGCGGGACTGGATGTGCGCCCGAACGATGTCGACCGCGTGCGACTGGCTGGAGCGAAACCGCAGCCGGCGGGACTTCGTGCTCTGGGTGGACACCTGGGACCCGCACGAGCCGTTCGACGCGCCGGCATTCGATGTCGAGCGTTACGCCGATCCCGAATTCGCCGGCGACCAGGTCATCTACCCTAGATATGGTCGGCCGGATTTCCTTACGGATGAGGAGAAGAACCACATCCGCGCCCTCTACGCCGCGAAGGTGACGCTCGTCGACCGCAACGTCGGCCGGTTGCTGGACACCATCGAGCGGGTCGGACTCGCCGAGCACACACTGGTGATTTTCACGACCGATCACGGGCACTCGTTCGGCGACCACGATCTGGAGGGCAAACCCACCGGGCCGCTGGGCATGCTCTACGAGCACATTGCGCGCGTGCCACTGCTGATCCGTCATCCCTCCGGCCTGGGCGCCGGTCAGCGCATCGCGGGCATCGCGCAGCACACCGACCTGCTGCCGACGATTTTGGAGTTCCTGGGCATCGAGGCACCCGCAGGGATCGATGGCCACTCGTTGTGGCCCCTCATCACCGGCGAACGCTCCACCATCCGCGATGTCGCCGTCTCCGGCCGGTATTCGGCAAACATCGGCCGGAATGCGGACCTCAGGGACGCGGCCATGTACGACGGTTCGGCCGGCCTGTTGACCGGCGGCGAACCGATTACGATCACCGACGAACGGTGGAGCCTCATCCTGCCGGCCCGTCACATGGGCGGCCGGGAACTCTACGACCTCGACACGGACCCCGGGCAACACGACAACGTCATCGACCAGCACCCGGACGTCGCCGACCGGCTGCAGGATGCCGCAGTGGCCCTACTCGTCGGCAAGGGCGCCCCGTCGGCCAAGGTGGCGCTGTACGCCGGGCCGCAGGCATCGCCCGTCCGGGCGGCCATCCTCGCCGACGACCGGACCGTGTACCTGGCGGAGGTGGAACGGGGCCGGACGGT
Organism: Nakamurella sp.; assembly: GCA_035708025.1. Classification (GTDB taxonomy): domain Bacteria; phylum Actinomycetota; class Actinomycetes; order Mycobacteriales; family Nakamurellaceae; genus Nakamurella. Next base: position 10,382 of record DASSTH010000439.1, read on the forward strand.
CGGTTTCCTGGAACGTCCCGATGCCGTCGACGCGCTGTTCGACGAGCGAACGGAAGCCGACGTCCTGGAAGCCCGCTTCCACGACGTGGTCCGCGACCATCCGGACCTCCTCATCCACGCCCACGATCAGTATTATCGGGCGGCTGACCTGGCCGGAACGGCGGATACCAGATGACGGCGGTCCCGGCGGGCACTGGTAAGGAGGTCCCGGTGACATCTGGACGATCAAGGGGCTCGTCGGCGAGTTCCTCCCGGAAGCTCACCTTGTCCTCGAGCCTGACGCGCCCGCTCCGCGAGGAGATCGTCGACGAGCTGCGCTATGCCATCGTCACCGGGGATCTAGAACCGAACCAACGGTTGGTGGAGGAGGATCTGGCGCGCACCTTCGAGATCAGCCGCGGCCCGGTACGGGAAGCCTTGCGCCAGTTGGAACAGGAGGGTCTGGTCGAATCCACACCGCATCGCGGGACCGCGGTACTGGACATCTCCGAAGCCGAGATCTCCGAGGTGGTGATCCCGATCCGGATCATTCTCGAGACGTCCGCGTTCCTGTCGGTGCAGGGTCGGCTCCGCCCCGCCGACGTGGCGAAGTTGCAGGACTGCATCGACAACATGCGAGTCGGAGATCCCCGCGAGGTCGCGGACGCGGACATGCTGTTCCACCGCACCGTCATGGAGCGTGCCCGCAAACCGCACACCCTGCAGATCTGGCAAACGATCTCGCCCCGAGTCCGGGCCTTCTTCACCCGGCACGGGCAGAGCGCCGACGCCGCCCAGTCGGCCGACGAACATCAACAATTGCTCGATGCCCTGTGCGGCACCGACCCGGATCTGTTGCGACGAACCATTCGAGAACACATCGCCGTGCTGTGAATCCAGGAACCCCCGGCGGCATCCCATCCAGGCCGGTGGACGACAAAGTGACAAGGCGGAAGGCGCATGCCGGAAACGTGGACCCTCGGCGTCCTGTGCGATCTGGCCGACGGTGAGCTTCGCGAATTGATACGCGATCTCGATCTGCGGATCCTCGCCCCGCGCACGCAGCGGCCCGAGGCGGTGGCCGAAACGGTGCGCGCGGCGGAGCTGCTGGTGTGCGGTATCGGGCCGATGCTGCCGGCCGGCCGGGACATCGCCGAGGCTCCTCGCCTTGCCTTCGGCCAGAAGCTCGGCTCCGGCGTGAACGGCTACGACCTGGCCGCCTTCGATAGCGCGGGAGTCCCGTTCTCGAACATGCCCGGAGCGACCGCACCCGCCATCGCCGAGTGGTGCCTGGGAGCGGCCCTGGCGCTCAGCCGTCGACTGCTGGTGGTGGACGCCGCCATCCGGTCCGGCGGCTGGCCGCACCAACAACTCCGTTCCATGGGCGCCCAGGAACTGCGGTCGCAGCGGATCGGCGTCGTCGGCATGGGCGCCATCGGTCAGGACTGCGCGCGGTTGTTCCGTGCGATCGGCTGCACCGTCGGGTATTCCAACCGGACACGACGCCCGGCACTCGAGGAGTCACTCGGACTGGAGTACCTGACGCTGGACGAACTCTGCCGCCAGAGCGACGTGCTGGTCGTGGCGCTGGCGCTCAACGCCGAGACCGAAGGGCTGCTGAACGGGCGCCGGCTCCGCCTGCTTCCCCAGGGCTCCTACCTGGTCAACGCCACCCGCGGGCGGATCCTGGACGAGCAGGTGCTCATCGAGCTCCTGGCGGAGGGACACCTGGCCGGTGCCGCGCTCGACGTCTTCCACACCGAGCCGCTACCCGCCGACTCCGCTTTGCGTCAGCTGCCCAACGTGTTGCTCTTCCCGCATTCCTCGGCCGATTCCCCGCAGACCAGACAGCGATTGTTCCGGCTGGCGAACGACAACCTCCGCCGGGCAGTCGCCGAGACCGATGTGCACTGGGTGGTCAACCGGGCTCCCGCGGCAGTGCGCCGGCGCACCGCCGGAGCTCGGGAGCTGGATGCGACGCTGGTGCATGAGGTTCGGTTGTAGCGACGCGCCCCCTAAATGGCATCGCGGGCATCCGCACCGAATACCGACGACCGTCAGCAGCAGAAGGGTTGGATCGTGATCACAGCAATGTCGCGCCAGGACCTGCGTGCGCACCTGACCGCGACCGCGATCGCCGGGCCGGTGGCCACGCCCCGCGAGAACAGCCTGCGCAAGTACCCCGGCATCGGAGCGCGGGACCCGGAGCACTTGTTCGGCCTGCGCCCCTCGGCCACCTGGGACTTCGACGACGTGCTGAAGTTGATGGCTCGCCGCTGCGGAGTGTCGCCCGATCCCCAGTACACCAGCGGTCCCGACCACATCGATCCCGACCTGGTCCTCGACGGGCTGGACGCCATGTCGCAGCGCCTGGCTGCGGCGGCGCAGGCGAAGGCGACAGTCGTGATCGCGACGGGACACCCCGCCGGCCTGCTGGCCGTCCACGCGGAGCTGTCGCGGGCGTTGACCGCGGCGGGGTGCCGGCTGCTGACTCCGGGTTTGCTGTGGAACGGTGACATCGGCTTCGGTCAGCGCGAATGGGCCGAAGTCCGGTACCTGGACAACGTAGCCACCCTGAGCAGCCGCGGCAGCTTGTTGCACAGCCACTCGCCCGCCCCGATGGAGGCCATGCTCCAGGAGATGAGCCTGGCCGGGGAGCTTCCGGACCTGGTCATCGCCGACCATGGACTTGCCGGGGCCGCGGCTCAGGCGGGCATCCGTACCGTGTGTTTTGCAGACTGCAACGATCCCGGCCTCTTCGTGGGCGCCGAAGAGGGTGTCGTCGATGTGTGCGTGCCCATCGACGACAACGTGCTGCCCCACCTGTACGCTCCGGTGTCCGCCTACCTGCTGCACAGGTCCGGACTGATGCGGGCGGACCACCGACCCTCCGCACCCCCCGGGGTCACTGTGCTTCAGCAGCGTGCCGGCGGTGCAGGATGATGGAGGACCGCGCCGCGTTGGTCCATAAGGGTATGCCGCCCCATACGTTGTGCTGCGACGCCACTGTCCGGAGGCTGCCCGGCGGCGAGTTGGCCGCGTTCTTCACCTCGGGCGGCGACGTGGAACCCAACAAGGCCAATCACATCGTCGTGAGCAGATCCACCGACGACGGTGACACCTGGGCCGCACCGGAACCCGTGCTGAGGTATCACTACAAGGCCAGCATGCTCTCCGAGGTCTTCGTGCACGACGCACGGATCACCGTGATCGCCCAGACCCACGGCGGGATGTTCGATCACTGGCGCGTGTGGACCCTCTCCAGCGACGACAACGGACGGCACTGGTCGCCTCCCACCCCGTTGCAGGCGATGCCGCAACGTGCCTTCATCCGGAACCTCTACGTGGCGACCTGGGGTACTTGGTACTTGCCGTTCCAGTACTACCCGGACGGCGGGGAATGGGCCGCCTCCCCGTTGGAGATGCCCGGCGGGCCACAGGCACTGAACGGCTGCCTGATCAGCTCGGACCAGGGTGCCAACTGGGAGAGGTCCGCGACGGTCGGACCGGTGACCGGCTGGGCAAACGGACTGGTGTGGGCCGAGAACAACGTCACCGAACTGTCGGACGGACGGCTGGTGATGCTCATCAGGGCGGACGGAACCGGGCGGCTGTTTCGCAGCGAATCGATCGACCGCGGGCTCACGTGGAGCGAGCCGGTACCCACCGACATCCCGAACCCCGGGTCGAAGTTCCGCTTGTTCCGGCTGACCGACGGGCGCATAGCGTTGCTGCACAATCCGAACCCGGTGACACGTCACGCGAATTCGAAGGTGCAGGCGGCGGTCAACCGTAATCCACTCGCGCTGTGGATGTCGGCGGACGACATGGCGACTTGGTACTCCCGGCGCATCGTGACCGAGTTCCCGGGAATGCTCGCGTACCCGGACGGATTCGTCGATGAGCAGGCGGGTCTGCTGCACTTCGCGTTCGATTACAACCGCCACGACGTGATCTATTGGGGTGCCCGGCTTCCGCCGCCCGCCACCGGTGACGGGCGCTCGTAGCGGCGTGCCCCGACCGACGCGATGCCAACGGCACCAGCGACGGCTGCGAATACCCCGAAGGCGGCCGGATACCCTCCGACCCCATCGGCGACCGCCGTCCCGGCCCACGGCGCTATGGCGACGGCCAGCGTCACCGGCATCCCCAGCAGTCCGGCGATCGTGGCGTAGCGCGACGTTCCCCAGTAGTCGGCGACGATCGTGGCCTGCAGCAAGGTCATTGCGCCGCGGGCGGCCCCGGTGAGGATGGCCAACAGGATCAACAACCAGATCGGGCCGGGGACCATTGCCAGCAGTGCCAGGAAGAGCCCCAAGGCGCCGAGGATCACCGCCATCTTGACGCCCGGCGAAACTCGCGCGCTCAGCGGCGCGAACCCGATCCTGCCCAGCAGTTGCCCCGCCCCGAGAAGGCCGAACGTCAGGACGGCCAATGACATGTCCATACCGCGGGCCACGAGCAGCGGGATGACGATCAGCGTCGGACCGTAGGCGCCCAGGGTGCCCAGGGTGAGCGCGCCGGCGACGGCGATGAAGCGGCGGCCGCGTACCAGGCGCCACGCGCCCGGTACGGCCGCCGGGTCCAGATGCGCCGCCGGCCGGGTACGCCACGCAGGGGTCAGCACCACCAGGTGTATCGGTACGGTGACGACGGCCAGTACCAGGGCGAGGACGAGATAGACGGCGCGCCATGGCAGATGGCGGCTGAGAACGTCGGTGACCGGGGCGTAGATCGTGCTGGCCAGCCCCGCGACCAGGGTCACCGTGGTCAGAGCCCGCACCCTGCCCTTCTGGAACCAGCCGGTGATCGCCGCGAACGCTGCCTGGTACAGGACCGCGGACATCGCCACCCCTGCCAGCATCCAGCCCAGGTAGAACAACGCCAGCGTGGGGACCACGGCGATGAGGACCAGGCTGGCGGAGGCCAGGACCGACCCGGCGGTCATCACCGGGCGAGGACCGTGACGATCCATCAGGCGTCCGACCGGAATCCCGGCCAGCGCGGACACCACCAGGCCGCAGGTAAAGGCCCCGGACAGGGCGGACTGCGACCAGCCGGTATCCCTGCTGATCGGTTCCAGCAGCACCGCGAAGGCGTAGTACAACAGACCCCAGCTGGTAGTTTCCGTGACGCACAGGCCCAGTAGCGCGCGGCGCAAGCCCGCCGCTGGCGTCGATCCGGTGCTCGTCATCGAGACATCGGCCCCCCGCACACCGGAAACGATTCCGCCGCATGTCACCGAATTGTTGACATGCCGTTAACGTAATGATGACATACTTGCTGGCGCGCGACTCCGGCCACCGTCGGCAGCGCCCGGTGCCTACCACTCGCAGGAGGCCCACCGTGAGGTCAATCGTTTCGCTGGAGATCAACGGTCGTCGGTATCCGGCGCCCGAGACGCCCGTCGTGGTCGTCTGTGTCGATGGCAGCGAACCCGAGTACCACCACGCGGCGATCAGCGCCGGAGACATGCCGTTCTTGAACTCGCTGGGCCGGCCGGCGACGTCACTGACCGCCGAGTGCGTCATGCCATCCTTCACCAATCCCAACAACGTCTCGATCGCCACCGGGGCCGCGCCCAGCGTGCACGGCATCTGCGGGAACTTCTTCCTCGATCCGGAAACCGGGTCGGAAGTCATGATGAACGAACCGGCGCTGCTGCGCGCTCCGACGATCCTCGCCGAATTCTCCAAGGCCGGCCTGCCGGTGGCCGTCGTCACCGCGAAGGACAAGCTGCGCAGGCTGTTGGGTGCCGGGCTCGACTCGGGCGTCTGCCTGTCGGCGGAGAAGCCCGACCTTGCCGTGGCGGACGGCCGGCTCATACCGGGCGTCCCGGCCATGGTGGGGCTGCCGCCACCCGATGTCTACAGCGCCGAGTTGAGCGAATTCGCGCTGGCCGCGGGCACCCACATCCTGCAGACGCGGCGGCCGATGCTGATGTACATCTCGCTGTCGGACTACGTGCAGCACAAGCATCCGCCCGGGGCGCCGGAGGCGAATTCCTTCTATCGGATGCTGGATTCCTATCTGTACCGCTTGCACCGGGCGGGCGCCGTCCTGCTGGTCACCGCGGATCACGGCATGAACGCGAAGGTGTCGCCATCGGGACTCCCCCAGGTCCGGTACCTGCAGGACGTCATGGACCGCAGCCTCGGCCCGGGCACGACAACAGTGATCCTGCCGATCACCGACCCCTACGTGGCCCACCATGCAGCCCTGGGCTCGTTCGCCGCTGTGCATGTGCCGGGCGCCGACGTGCACGATGCCGTCCGGGTGTTGGCAGCACTACCCGGAATCGCGAGCGTGCTCACCCGTGACGAGGCATGCCGCACGTTCCAGTTGCCGCCCGACCGCACCGCGGACGTGGTCGTCGTGGCCGAACGCGATGTGGTGCTGGGCACCACCCCCGGCGCGCACGACCTGAGCCGGCTGGACCGTCCCCTGCGATCCCACGGCGGGCTCAGCGAGACCCGGGTGCCCTTCATCCTCAATCGCCCGGTCCAGCATCTCCCCGCCGGGCGTGCATTGCGAAACTTCGATGCCTTCTGGGTGGGGATACACCATGCCACCGGCTGACGCCGGCCGGCGGTTTCCGGACGTCCGCGGGCTCCACACGCTGCAGGCGGACCTGCACCAACACACCGTGTTCTCCGACGGGGTCGTCTGGCCGCACGTGCGGGTCGCGGAGGCCCGCGCGGACGAACTGGACGTCATCGCGATCACCGACCACCTGGAGTGGCAACCGCACCAGGCCGATCTGCCGAACCCCGATCGCAACCGCGGATACGAGATCGCCCGTGCGGCAAGCAAGCTCCCGGACGGGCTGTCGGAGGGAGACCTCTGGATCCTGGAGCGGCGCGCCGCCGGTGACGAAGCCGCCATCGCCGCGCAGCACATCCTCTCGGCCAAGCCGGATTCCGGGCCACCGCCAGCACCCCGGCGGCCGGTCCTGGTACTCCCCGGGGCGGAGATCACCAGGGGCCACTCCCAGCACGGACGGCCGGCGCTCGGTCACGTCAGCGCGCTGCTGGTGGCCGACGTCAATCGCCTGCTGCTCTCCGATCCGCTGGAGGTACTGCAGGAGGTCCGCCGTCAGGACGGCTTCGCCTTCTGGAACCACCCCTGGTCCAGCCCGCCACCCGGCGATGGCGTGTGCCGGCTCGGTCCGTGGCACGACGGGCTCATCCGGCAGGGTCTGATCAGCGGTATCGAGATCGCCAATGACCGCAGCTTTTCCGAAGAAGCCTTCCGCATGGCCCTGGAACACGACCTCACGATGATCGGCAGCTCGGACATCCACGGCTTGATCGGCGCGGAGCATCCGCTCGACCGTGGACGGCTGCGGCCGATCACCCTCGTCTTCGCCGAGGACCGGACCGAGGCGGCGGTCAAGCACGCACTTCGCTCACGCCACACGGCGGTGTGCTTCCGCCAGACCCTGATCGGCCGGCCGGAGTGGATCGAACCGCTGCTGCAGGCGTGCCTCTCGGCCGGCACCGGCCACTACCAACCCGAACCCGGCGCCTTCTCGGTCCAAGAACGGCCGACGACATCCGTGCTGCGGGTGCAGATCCGCAACGCCAGCGGGTTGGCCCTGTTGCTGCGCGGCACGGGTCCGTACAGCATCGTGGGAGACCCAGGGCCGATCCCCGTCCCCGCGCACTCCTATGTGGACGTCGCCGCGTTGACCGGGACACGCCTACAGCACGCCGATCTGCGATTCGAGGTGCTCAACGGCCTCATCGCACCACGACGGCATCCCGAGGTCGTCCTTCCGGTGTCCATCGCTGATCAGGAGGTGTCGTGACGTCAGCGGCGATCTACGGCGCACACCCTCCGGAAGCGGTCCCCCGATATCATCGGATCCCCAGGCGGACATCCGGCCCCGCAGGATCGGCGTCCGCCAACAGTTCGGCCGGAATCCGGAACACCCGGCCCGGCGCGGCCGGCCAGGGAAGCCGTCGCCTGGCGATCTCGCGGTCGCCCTGCCGGACGGTGACGACCGGGAAACGGACGAACTCCTCGCACCAGGCGAGCAGCCTGTCCCGGGACGGGCGGTGGCCGTGCCCCGTCCATCGCGAGGGTGCGATCCAGCGCAGCGGCGGGTCGACGCCGATCGTCACCGCATGCCCGCCCGCACGGCCGGTGCGGAGCCAATCGAGTACCCCATCGACCACATGACGGCCGTCCAGCGCGCAGACATCGGCCATGTCGACCGGGTGGACCAGGTTCCCGATCGCGAACACTCCGGGTCGCGAGGCCCGCAGGAGGGCGTCCACCACCGGCGCCTTGGACGACACGTCCACGTCCAGACCCGCGCATCGGGCCAGTTCGTTGTCCGGGATCCAGTCTCCGGTGAAGACGACGGTGTCGCAGCCGACCCGTCGGGTCGCACCGGAGACCACGTCCTGCACCACCACCGCCCGCACCCGGTCACGCCCCTCGATCGCCACCATCCTGCTCCCGCAGGCGATCGGGACCCGCAGCGCCACCCGGCCGGCCAGACTGGCAGCCCGAAAGCTGTCCGGCCTGCGGGATGTGGTGGTCATCAGGACCGTGCGGCAACCCACGGCACGAAGCGTCAGCACCGCGGACCACGCCACCAGCTCCGCTCCGACCACGACCGCCCGGGTGCCCGGGCCACCGTGCCCGTCGTGCACGAGATTCTGCAGTTGACCGGTGGTGAACACGCCCGCCGGCCGGTCACCCGGGACGAGCCGGGCGGACCGGGGACGCTCCCGGGCGCCGGTCGCCAGGATCAGCGCCTGCGGCCGCGCCGTCCGGATACCCGCCGGAGTGGTCACCGTCATGGTGCGGTCGCCGTTCAGGTCCGTCACGGCCGCCTCGGTCATCATCGACACACCCGCCCGCACGGCCCGCGCCACCAGGGCCCGGGCGTAGCCCGGGCCGGACAGCGACCGGTGCAGGTCGCGAAGGCCGAACCCCTGGTGATCGCTGTGCCGGGGGATGCCGCCGGGCTGACGCTCCCGCTCCAGCACGAGCACCTCACCCGGCAGATACTCGGCCAGCCGGGTGGCGGCAGTCAGCCCGGCGGGGCCGGCGCCGATCACGACGACCGCCGGGGTGAGCTCGGCGCCGGAGGTCACGTCGCCGTTCCCGCGCACAGCAGGCGCTCGACCTCGGCGCCGCAGTAGAAGCCCTGGCAACGCCCCAGCATGGCCCGGGTCCGGCGGCGCAGCCCGTCCAAGTCGTGCGGTGGCACCGCAGAGGCGAGGGCGTCCCGGATCTCGCCGCGGGAGACCCGTTCGCAGAAGCAGACCAGCTGACCATAGGCCGGATCGGCAGCGATCATGTCGCCGCTTCGGTAGGGCCGTGGGTACGCCTCGCCGAGGTTGGGCACCCTGCTCGGGCCGGGCAGCCGATCCCGCGGGGCGGCCGCGAACCCGTTCTCCCGCAGCAGGTTTACCACGTGAGCGGCGATCGCCAGGGATGCGGTGAGTCCGGTGGACCGGATCCCGCCGACACAGGCGTAGCGCTGCGCCGGATCGACCTCTATCACGTAGTCGGAGTGTTCGGTCGCGGCCCGCAGTCCCGCGTAGGTGGCGGTGACCTCCTCCTGCATGAGGCTCGGCATGATGCGCCGGCCCTCGGCCAGCAGCCGGCTCAGCCCCTCGTGCGTGGTTCCGGTGTCGGTCCGGTCGGTCAGGTCCTCGGATGTGGGTCCGAGCATCACGTTCCCGAAGATCGTCGGGCTGACCAGCACTCCCTTGCCGCGGGCGGTGGGAACCGGCAGCACGATGCGCGGGGCGAGATCCCGGGACTGCTTGTCGAAGACGATCAATTCGCCGCGGCGAGGAGTGACGGTGAAGCGCGAATGACCCAGCATCGCGTCGATGAGATCCGATCCTAGGCCGGCCGCGTTGACCACCCACCGGCTGCGCAGCGCGCCGCGGGAGGTCTGTACCGTCGCCCCGTCCGCATCGACGAGGATGCCGGTCACCGCGGAATCGAGTCGGAGCTCCGCTCCGCGGGCCACCGCGTCGGTGGCGAATGCCAGGGTCGTGGACCACGGGTCGATGATCGACTCGTCCGGGACCGACAGGCCGCCCAGCGCCCCGGCGCCCAGATGCGGCACCATCTCGTACAGCTGCGCGGGCACCAACGCCCGGACGCGGTGGTAGCCGTTGGCCGCGGCCTTGTCCGCCAGCCGCGGCAGTGCGTCCAGCTGTTCGGAGTTCCACGCCACCAGCACCGCGCCGGTACGTTCGACCGCGATCCCCACGCGTCGGGCGTAATCGCCGAGCAGCCGATATCCGGTGGCGACCAGCGCGGATTCCAGTGTTCCCGGCGAGGCGTCGAAACCGGTGTGCAGGATGGCGGTGTTCGCCTTGCTGGTCCCGTCACCGACGTCCCCGCGGGCATCGATCAGCACCACCGATGCCTCGGTGCCGGCGAGTTCCCGCGCGATGGCGCAACCCACCACGCCCGCGCCGATCACGGCGACCTGGTACTGCCGGGTCACCGCGGCACCCGGCCGTCCAGCACCCCGGCGACGGCGGCCTCCCACTGGGCCACGGTGTGCGCCGCGCGGTCTGCCGACCACCGCGGCTCATACGTCGTCGCCGAGCCGGGCGCCGGCACGGCATCGGCCAGGGTGCGCCAGTCACCGGATGCCAGCCGGCCCATGGCCAGCGCGCCCAGGGCCGTGGCATGGGGTGAGGAGTAACACTCGACCGGGACCTGCAGCAGATCCGCCTGCGCCTGCATCAGCACCGCGGACCGGATCAGCCCGCCGTCCGCGCGCAGCCGGCTGATCGGCGTGCCGATCTCCGAACCGGTCTCCCGGATCAGCACGGCGATCTGGCAGCACAGACCCTCGATCACCGCTCGGAGCACGGACCCGCGGTCGGTGCCGAGGCTGAGCCCCAGCAGCGCCCCGGCGGCCCCAGACGTCCACCACGGTGCCCCCATGCCGGCCAGCGCCGGTACGAAGGTCACACCGCCGGTCTCCGGGCCGGTCTCGTCATCCAGCCGTCGCGCCGAACTGAGCATGCCGGTCCGCACCAACCAGTCGACGGCAGCGCCCACGGTATAGGCCTGGGCATCCAGGCAATACGTCCGCCGGCCGGACAGCGACCAGGCGATCGACGTGGACAGTCCCCGGGACGAGCGCACTGCGGCGCAGCCGGAGTTGGCCAGCAGGAAGGCACCGGTGCCGTAGGTGCACTTCACATCCCCGGCGTGCAGGCACCGCTCGGCCGCCAGCGCGGCCTGCTGGTCGACGATCAACCCGCCGAGCGGCACGTCCGCACCGAAGGCGCCGGTACTGCCCACGACGGCGTCGTTGTCCACGATGGTGGGCAGCAGCTCCCCGCCGAGCCCGAACACCTCGATCATCTCGGCGTCCCACGCCCCGGTATCGAGGCCGGTCAGCAAGGAGCGGCTGGCGGTGGTGGCGTCGGTGACGAAAACTCCGGCGAGCCGGTTCGCGAGCCACGCGTCGCTGGTCGTCACGACCCCGTTGGTGGTGACGTTGCGGCGCAACCAGACCATTTTGGGGGCGCAGAAGTACGCATCCAGCACCAACCCGGTCCGCTGGGCGACCAGGGCGGCGGACTCGCGCAGTTCCCGACACACGACGTCGGCCCGACGGTCCTGCCACACCATCGCCCGGGACAGCGGCTCGCCGGTGGCCCGGTCCCAGGCGAGTACCGTTTCGCCCTGGTTGGCCAGACACACCATGCGCAATCCGGGCGCACCCGCCGCCGCCAGCGCCTGCCTGCCGGCCTCAAGCACACTGGACAACAGCTCCCATGGGTCCACCTCGACGCCGTCGGGTCCCACCGGCCTGGTGCGAACCGGATGCTCGGCGACGGCGAGTACCCGTTCGCCGTCGTGCACCAGCACCTTGGTCCCGGACGTGCCCTGGTCGATGGCGAGCACCGTCACGACCGACCCCCGCGCTGTCCCCGGCCCTTCGCGCCTGCACCGCGCCGGGACATCCGCGTCACCACCGGCCGGACCGCGGCAGCAGGGCGGAAACGTCGAGTTCGGGCGGCCTGTCCAACATGAGATCGCACAGCAGGCGGGCGGATCCGCATGCCATGGTCCACCCCATGTGCCCGTGCCCGGTGTTGTACCACACCCCAGGGACGCGGCTGGGGCCGATGATCGGAGGACCGTCCGGGGTCATCGGGCGGAAGCCCACCCGCAGGTTGGCACGCGCCCAGTCCAGAGCGTCCCCGAACACCTCGCGTCCGGTCCGGGTGATGGTCGCGTGTCCGTTGGTGCCGATGCGACGGTCGAAGCCGGCGAACTCCGCCACCGCGGCCAGCCGCACCATCTCACCGGCCGGGGCCCAGGCGACCAGTCGCCGCTCGTCCAGACCTCCGGCCACCGGCGCACGGGACGGGTCGAGCACCGGAACGTCCATCGCATACCCGCGGGCGGGATAGACAGGGACCGGGCGAGCACCGGGGATCCGGAACCGTGCGCTGTAGGCCCCGGCCGCCACCACGACGCCATCGCAAGGGATGGCGTCGCCGCTCGTCCGCACCGCGACGACGCGCCCCCGGGCCAGGGCGACTCCGCGGGCACGGGTGCCCAGGTGTACCTCGACCCCCAGCGCACGGCAGCGCTCGACCAGGGCGCGGCTGAAGGTCAGGCTGTCCGCGGTCGTGTCGGTGACGCCCAGCAGCGCGCCGGCGTAACGGGTAGCGGACGCAGCCAATGCCGGTTCCGCATCACCGATCTCGGACGGTGTCAATTCGACCATGTGCTGGCCGTGCTGCCGCATCAACTGCATCCGCCGCTTGCCCGCTTCGTATTCCTCCGGCGACCGGTACAGGTAGAGGATGCCGGCCTTGCGGTAGTGACACTCGATGCGCTCGACCTCGATGAGTTCCTCCAGGGCGCCCTGGCTGAACCGCGCCAGGCGGAGCTTGGCCACGCTGTTGCGCTCGGCGCGGTCAGCCGTGCAGTTCCGCAGGAATCGCGCCCCCCAGGCGATCAGTCGCGGGTCGGGTGGCAGGCGCACGCCGATCGAGGCCTCCCGGCCCAGCAGCGAACGAGCCAGCAGCCGCGGCGCCGCGGGCGAGGCCCAGGCGAACGAGTGCCCCGGTGCGATGAGACTCCCATTGGTGCGCGACGTCTCGGGGGCGATCTGGTCGGCCGCCTCCACCAGCGCGACATCCACACCATCACGGGCCAGGTAGTAGGCGGTGGTGACGCCGACCACGCCCGCACCGACAACGACCACCCGCACCTTGTTCATGCCTTTCGTCAAAAATTCGCCGGCGACGCTCTTCGTTGGGTTCCGCTGGCCCCGGTGGACCGGACGATGGAAGCTGGCCTGCCCGGACTTGCCCGAAACTGTGGAAAGATTAGCGTGTCGGATCGTCGATTGTCACTACTACACACAATCAACCACCGGGCCCGCGGGACGGACGACCGCTTGCCGAGCCCGATCGGTCAACGACGGTCACACCCGCCGGCGGAGGGAGCATCGTGATAGCTGCGGAGCGGCACGGCCGCATCATCGACGCGCTGCGGGCCGCGCCGTTCGTCCAGAGCGAGCAATTGGCCGCGTCCTTGGGCGTCTCGCTGGAGACGATCCGACGCGACCTGGGACGACTGGAGGATCAGGGACAGCTCACCCGAGTCCGGGGTGGTGCCGGCCGAATCGTGCTCACGTCGGCGGAGGCGAACCATGCCGAGCGATCTCAACTCGCCCTCCCGCAGAAGTCGGCCATGGCAGCCGCAGCCGTGGCGCTCCTCCGCCCGGGCATGACCGTCGTCATCGACGTCGGCACCAGCTGCTCACTCATGGCCCGAACGATCCCCCTCGACTGGACCGGCCGGATCGTCACCTGCTCGCTGCCCGCCGCACTCGCGCTGGCCGATCATCCCGGCGTCGAGGTGTTGCTGACCGGCGGTCATCTGCGCCCCGGCGACCTCGCACTGTCCAACACGCAGACGGTCTCGTTCCTTCGGGACGTGCACTCCGATCTCGCGTTCCTGGGATCCGGCGGGCTACACGCACGGGCGGGTCTCACCGACTACTGGGTCGACGAGATCCAGGCGCGTCGGGTCGTGCTGGAGAACGCGTCACGGTGCTACGTGCTGGCCGACAGCTCCAAGCATGGGCAGATCGCGCCGTTTTCCGTCTGCCGCTTGAACGAGCTGACCGGGGTGATCACGGACCGGATCCAGGATCGGGCGCTGGCGGCGGCGTTGCGCCGGGCCGACGTGCGCGTGATGACCGGCCCGACCCGGTCATAGGTTCCGCCGGAACAACACACGGTTGCCCGCTGCTCCGGATCATCGATGGGCTCGAGGTCCAGGACGACGGCTCGGTGTTCATCAACGGCCAGGACGCGTCCGCGGTACCGGCGCGGCGCCGCAACGTCGGCTTCGTCTTCCAGCACTACGCCGCGTGCTGGACGAGACCACCCTGGCGCACGTCCTGAAGGGACGTCTCCCCCGGCACGTGGCCCGCCTGAACGAGGCACCCGACGCCTGGCTACCGCGGTAGACCGCTCGGGCCCTCCGCGTCCGTCGTCGACACAGTCGCCCCGCCGGCCGCAGATTCGGCCCGTGCCCGGGCCGCCTGCCGGATGAGGTGGTCCCGCTCGGCCACGTCGGTCGCACGCCTGGCAGCCTCGGCATAGGCCACCGCCGCCGGTCCGAGGTCGCCACCCATCTCGTGCAGGTAGCCGCGAACGGCGTGCCACCTGCTTCGCTCGCCCAACATCTCGCGCAGTCGATCCGTCTCCCGCAACCCGGCGGCCGCACCCAGCACGTGGCCCACCGCCACCGCACGACCGAGCACCGCGGCCGGATCGCGGTGCACCGGGTCGTCGGTCAACGCCACCAGATCGTCGTACCAGGCCAAGATCTGCGGCCAGTCGGTCTCCTCGGCGCTCGCCGCATCGTCGTGCAGCGCGGCGATCGCGGCCTCGATCTGGTAGCGACCGGGCCGCTGCTGCGCCAGCGCCGACTGCAACACCCGCACCCCCTCGGCGATCTCGCGGGTGTCCCAGAGCCCGCGATCCTGACGGTCGAGGGTGACGATGCGGCCGGCCGGGTCCAGCCGAGCCGGCGACCGGGCGTGGTTGAGCAGCATCAGCGCCAGCAGCCCGCGGGCCTCCGGCTCCTCGGTCGCCAGGGTGAGCTGGCGGGCCAGCCTGATCGCCTCCTCCGCCAGGTCCACCCGGCCGGCGTGGCCGGTGGTGTAAATCAGATAGAGCACGCGCAACACGACGGCCAGGTCGCCCGGGCGATCCAGCCGCCGTCCGCGCAGCGTGCGTTTGGCCCGGCTGATCCGCTGGGCCATCGTGGCCTCGGGCACGAAGAACGTGTCGGCGATCTCCTTGGTGGTCAGGCCACCGACCGCCCGCAGCGTCAGGGCCACCTGCGAGGCCGGCGCGAGATCCGGGTGGCAGCAACAGAACAGCAGGAACAGCGTGTCGTCGCCCCGATCCGCCGACTCGGCCGGTGGGGGCTCGGCGCTGACCGCCTCCTCCCGGCGGTGACGGGCCGCCTCGCTGCGGCGCGCGTCGATCAGCCTGCGGGTCGCGACCGCCAACAGCCATCCGCGCGGGTCACTCGGCGGGTGATCGGGCCACACCCGCAGGGCGTCCAGCAACGCGTCCTGCAAGGCGTCCTCAGCGACGTCGAAGTCCTCGCCGCGCCGCACCAGACGGGCCAGCACCTGTGGGACGAGGGCGCGCACCGCGCCCCCGTCCCAACCCTCCGCGGAGCAGGACATCACGGGCGGCCGGATCGGCCGGCGGAGATCACGACATGACCTCTCGGATGTCGATCCACTCGTACAGCGGTGTGCCTCCCGGGCCCGGCTCGGACGACACGAACGCCGCCAACTCGACCGCGCGCTCATGGGATTCGACGTCGATCATGTACCAGCCCGCCACCAGATCGCTCGTCTCCGGCAGCGGCCCGTCGGTGACCACCGGCGCGGCGTCCGGGCCGCCGTACCGCACCCAGGTCTGCGCCGGGGTGAGCGCCTGCGCGTCCACGTACTCGCCGTTGGCCTGCAGGACCTCACTGACGTGCCGGAGGAACGCCATGTGCGCCTCCACGTCCTGCGGGTCCCACTGGTCCATCGGCGGAACCGGCCGGTGATGCTCGGGGCCTCCCCGGTAGTGCTTCAACAACAGGTACTTCGGCATGGTCGCCTCCTGGTCTGCGGGCCGCGCCTGTCGCGGCCCTCACCCAGTGAGCGGAGCCGGGCGCGGATTCTCGACATCCGGCCACCCATCATCCGGCTTCGTCGTCGGACGACCCCGCATCATCCGTCACCCCGGCACCCTCGGCGGCGGCGGGTCCGCGGCGGACGCGCCGGGGACCACGGACCCGCAGGGAACCCGGGCGCGCCCTGGCGGCCGGATCCCGGCGCGCCTTGGCCACGCTGGCGAGCACCACCACCAGCAGCACGCCCCCGATCACCGCCAGGCTGACCGGCGTGGAGATCTGCGGCACCCTCGGGTCGATGTCCGAGTGTGCCCAATGCAGGATCAGCTTCACGCCGATGAAGGCCAGGATCACCGACAACCCGGCCGACAGGTACACCAGGCGGTCCAGCAGCCCGGTCACCAGGAAGTACAGCGCGCGCAACCCCAGCAGCGCGAAGGCGTTGGCGGCGAACACCACGTAGGCATGTTCGGTTACGCCGAATACGGCCGGTATCGAGTCCAGCGCGAACAGCAGGTCGACGCTGCCGATAGCCACCAGCACGATGAACATCGGGGTCACCATCCGGCGGCCATCGATCCGGGTCAGCAGCCGGCCCCCGGCGAACCGGTCGGTGACGGGCAGCAACCGGCGGGCCGCACTGACCACGGGGTTGTTCTCGATGTCGGGGTCCTGGTCACGGTGCCGGAACAGCTGTACGGCGGTCCAGATCAGCAGCACGCCGAACAGCAGGAACATCACCGAGAACAGCGACAGCAGGGTGGCACCCAGCGCGATGAAGACCGCGCGCAACGCGAGCGCCAGCGCGATGCCGATGGTCAACGCACGATGCTGGTGCTCCTCGGGCACGCTGAACGTCCGCATGATGATGACGAAGACGAACAGGTTGTCCACCGACAGGCTCTTCTCCACCACGAACCCGGCGAAGAACTCGCTGCCCAGTCCGCCGCCGTAGGCCAGGCTGAACCAGACACCGAACACCACCGCGATGGCGATGTAGCCGACCGACCAGGCGACCGCCTCGCCGAACCCGACCCGGTGCGGTCGCAGCGTCGCAACTACGAAGTCGACGGACAGCAGCACCAGCACGAGCAGCACCGTCAGCACCCAGGTCAGCGTGCTGATGTCCGCCACTCGACCCCCTCACCGGCACCGTCCGGGACAGGGTCGCCCGGTCGCGCCCGCGGCAAACCCGGCCGATCGCCCCGCCCACCCGTCGTCTCCGCGAGTTCCGCGGTACCCGTCACCCCCAGGAGTGCAGCTTGTCGGGATTGAGGACCGCCCAGATGTGCTCGATGCGACCGGCGACCACCTCGAAGGCGGCCACCAGAACCGTCACACCGTGCGAGCGGACCACCAGCCCCGGCTGCCCGTTCACGGTGCGCTCCAACAGTTGCAGGCCCTGCGGGCTGCGTCCGGCGTAGAACGCGGCGATCTGCTCGGCGCCGACGAGTGGTTCCGGCAGCGCCGTCACCCGCCCGCCACCGTCTCCGGTCGCCGTGGCATCCGGTGCCAGCACGGCCAGCAGTCCGCGGACGTCCCCCGCCTCCCATGCCTTGCGGAACGCCCGG
>DASSTH010000440.1:0-5880 GCA_035708025.1 Nakamurella sp.
GTGCCGATCCTGCTGGCCGTGCTGGGGCCGCTGAGCTGGCTCGCCGCCGGCCTGATCGACCGCCTGGTGGAGTTGCTGTTGCGCCGGCACCGTCGGCGCCGCAACGGTGACGGGTATCCCGCGCGCCCGGTCGGCACGCCGGACGTCACGGACGCGACGGCGTCGGGCAGTGCCACCTCGGCGTCCTCGTGAGCCGGCGTCCGCTGCCGGCGCTGACCCGCCGGTGGATGACCATCGCGCTGGTGGTGCTGATCCTGATCGCGCTGGTGGTGGCCTTCCTGCGCTGACCGCCCGTCACCCGCCGGTGTCGCCGGCCCGCCAGTCCGGGGGCCGCTTCTCGGCGAACGCTCGTGCGCCCTCGCGCGCCTCGTCCGTGGCGAACTGCTGCGCCGAGATCTCCAGCAGCGCGTTGTAGCGGAGATCCGAGTCGTCCAGCATCGACCGCAGAAGCGCCTTGGTGCCGGCCAGCGCACCCGGCCCGCCGGCCAGCAGCGCGTCGGTGTACCGGCGCACCACGTCATCCAGTTCCGCCGGCTCCACCGCCGCATTGAGCAACCCGGCCGACAGTGCGCGGTCGGCGTCGAACACCTCACCCGTGAGCAGCAGTTCACGCGCCGCGACCTGGTTCATGCGCGCCAGCACCGGCACCGAGATCACGGCGGGGATCAGCCCGATGCGCACCTCGGTGAAGGCGAACGTGGCCGAGCGGACCGCCACCACGATGTCGCAGGACGCCATGATGCCGACACCGCCCGCCCGGGCCGGCCCGGCCAGCCGCGCCACCACCGGCTTCCTGCTGTGCGCGATCCGCTGCAGGATGGCCGGCAGTTCCCGCACCCCCTCCGAACCGGCTGCCGCCGCCGCGGTCTCCTTCAGATCCATGCCGGCGCAGAACACCGGCCCGGTGTGGGTGAGCACCACCACGCGGGCGTTCGCATCGTCGCCGGCCCGCGCCAGGGCGTCCCGCAGTTGCGCCCGCATGGCCGCGGACAGGGCGTTGCGGTTGCCCGGCGAGTCCATGGTGATGGTGGCCACCGCGCCGGCCACCTGGTAGTGCACCACTTCGCTCACCGTCGCGCCCCTCTCTCACGTCACCGTTCCCGTCGATCCTGCCAGGGCGGGTCCGCCGCGCCCGCCTGGGAGGATGGCAGGGTGCCATCAGCCCTGCCGGACGGTCAGCCGGTTCCCGCCGACGGGTCGCTGCCCGACCAGGCCTACCACGGCATGGCCGAGCGGTCGTTGTCGCTCTACCTGCACGTGCCGTTCTGCACCACCCGGTGCGGCTACTGCGACTTCAACACCTACACGGCGGGCGAACTCGGCAGCGCCGCGTCGCCGGAGAGTTGGCTGGACGCCGCGCTGGCCGAGATCGATCTCGCGGCAAGGGTTCTGACCGCCGCCGGCACCCGCCGCACCGTCCAGACGGTGTTCGTCGGCGGCGGTACCCCGTCCCTGCTCGGCGTCGGCCCGCTGGCCGCGCTGCTGCAGGCGGTGCGGGACGGTTTCGGCCTGGCCGACGACGCCGAGATCACCACGGAGGCCAACCCCGAATCGACGGACCCCGATCTGCTCGCCGGGCTCCGGGAGGCCGGCTATACGCGCGTGTCGCTGGGCATGCAGTCCATCGCGCCGCACGTGCTGGCCGTGCTGGAGCGCCGGCACAGCCCGGGCCGGGCCCTGCAGGCCGCCCGCTGGGCGCGCGAGGCCGGGCTGGAACACGTGAGCCTGGACCTGATCTACGGCACGCCGGGGGAGAGTGACGCCGACTTCGCCGCGTCGCTGCACGCCGCGGTGGACGCCGGCGTCGACCACATCTCCGCCTATTCGCTGATCGTCGAGCCGGGCACCCGGCTGGCCCGCCAGGTGCGCACCGGGGCGCTGCCGGCCCCGTCCGACGACGTGCTCGCCGATCGGTACGTCATGGCCGACGAGATCCTGTCCGCCGCCGGGCTGTCCTGGTACGAGGTGTCCAACTGGGCCTCGTCACCGCGGGCCCGCTGCCGGCACAACCTGGCGTACTGGACCGGCGGCGACTGGTGGGGGATCGGCCCGGGGGCGCACTCCCACGTCGGCGGGGTCCGCTGGTGGAACGTCAAGCACCCAGCGGCCTATGCCGCGGCGCTGGCCGCCGGACGCTCGCCCGGGCAGGGCCGGGAGGTGCTGGACGCCGAGGCCCGGCGCAGCGAACGGGTGCTGTTGGAATTGCGGCTGTCCGCCGGGCTGGACCGGGCGCTGCTGTCCGGTCGGGGTAGGCGGCAGGCCGAACGGGAGGCGGCCGACGGACTGCTGGACCCGGCGGCCCTGGCCGGCGGCCGCGCGGTGCTCACCCGGCGGGGCCGGCTGCTCGCCGACGGCATCGCGCTGCGCCTGTTGGATTGAGCCCGGCGGCGCAGGTCAGCCGCCGGGCCGCAGATCGTCCAGATCGAGCACCCGCACGTGGATCACCGACCGCCCCTGCAGGGCCGCCCGCAACGCCCGGTGCAGGCCGTCCTCCAGGTACACGTCACCGTGCCAGGCGACGGCGTGCGGGAACAGGTCGCCGTAGAAGGTGGAGTCCTCGTCCAGCAGGGTGTCCAACCGCAGTTCCCGCTTGGTCGCGATCAACTCGTCCAGCCGGATCTGCCGTGGCGGGATCTTGGCCCAGTCGCGCGGGGACAGCCCATGGTCGGCATAGGGGCGGCCGTCACGGACATCCTTGAAGATCATCGGCTGGCGGTCCTCCATGGCGGGCTGCGACGCCAGCCTACTCAGGGTGCGCCCCACTACACTTGGCAGTGTCGGTGATGGAGTGCTAACGATCGCGGGGAGGTGGCCGATGAGCGCGGACGACCGGCGCTTCGCGGTGCTGCGCGCGATCGTCGCCGACTACGTGGCCACCCACGAACCGGTCGGCTCCAAGGCACTGGTGGACCGGCACAACCTCGCGGTGTCCTCCGCCACCATCCGCAACGACATGGCCGTGCTGGAGGAGGAGGGCTACATCGCCCAGCCGCACACCAGCGCCGGGCGGGTGCCGACCGACAAGGGCTACCGGCTGTTCGTGGACCGGCTCAGCCAGGTCAAGCCGCTGTCGGTGGGTGAGCGCCGCGCCATTCAGCAGTTCCTGTCCGAGGGCGTCGACCTGGACGACGTGCTGCGCCGCTCGGTGCGCCTGTTGGCCCAGCTCACCCGGCAGGTCGCGGTGGTGCAGTACCCGACGCTGGCCCGGGCCCGGGTGCGGCACATCGAGGTGGTGTCGATGGGTCCCGGCCGGCTGCTGCTGGTGGCGATCACCGATGCCGGCCGAGTCGAGCAGCGCCTGGTGGAGACCACCGATCCGATCAGCGACGAGGCGGTCGGCGCGGTGCGCAACCTGCTCGCCGCCCGGGTGGCCGGGCAGCGGATGAACGAGGCCGCCGAGGTGCTGGCGGACCTGTCCGAGCACGCCGCGCCGGAACACCGGTCGCTGGTGGAGTCCGTCGCCGCGGTGCTGCAGGACGCCCTGGTCGACCACCCGGAGGAGCGGCTGGTGCTGTCCGGCACCAGCAACATCACCGGGGCCTGGGCCGATCAGCCGTCCACCCTGCGCGGGGTGCTGGAGGCGCTGGACGAGCAGGTGACACTGCTCAAGTTGCTGGCGGCCCTCGAGCAGCCCGACGTGTTGCGGGTGTCCATCGGCGAGGAGAATGCGGACGCCAACCTGGCCAGTTCGGCGTTGGTGTCGGCCGGCTATGGCAGCGGTGAGGTCCTGCTCGGCGGTTTGGCCGTGGTGGGCCCCACCCGGATGGACTATCCCGGAACAATGGCGGCGGTCCGCGCCGTTGCCAGGTATGTCGGCGAGATCGTGGCCGGGCGGTGACGTCCCGGCCGGCGGCGGCAGGCGGGCCCACGGACCCGCGCGACGAGTCGGGTCCTTAGCGGCCCGCAGGACATGATCACAGGGCGGGCCGCGGCCCGCGGGAAGGCGCACTGGTGCAGAGCGTGGCACGTGACTACTACGGCATCCTTGGCGTGGCCAGGGACGCCTCGCCGGATGAGATCAAGCGCGCCTACCGGCGACTGGCCCGCGAGCTACACCCGGATGTGAATCCGGATCCGGCGGCCCAGCAACGGTTCAAGGACGTCACCGCGGCCTACGAGGTGCTCACCGACCCGGCCAAGCGCCAGGTGGTGGACCTGGGCGGCGACCCGCTGTCGCCCGGCGGCGGCGCCGGTCCCGGCATGGCCGACCCGTTCGGGGCGATGGGCCTGTCCGACATCATGGACGCCTTCTTCGGCGGTGGGACCACCGGCATGCGCGGCCGCGGCCCGCGCTCCCGGGTGCGGCAGGGTGACGACGCGCTGATCCCGGTCGAGCTGACCCTGGAGGAATGCGCCACCGGGGTGTCCAAGGACCTCACCGTGGACACCGCGACACTGTGCACCGTGTGTCAGGGTTCCGGCTGCACCCCCGGTACCCGGCCGGTCACCTGCGAGGTCTGTCACGGCGCCGGGGAGACCCAGCAGGTGCAACGGTCGCTGCTCGGCCAGGTGATCACCTCTCGGCCGTGCCGGGTGTGCCGCGGGTTCGGCGAGGTCATCCCCGACCCGTGCCGGGAGTGCAACGGTGACGGGCGGGTCCGGGCCCGCCGCACCGTCCGGGTGAACATCCCCGCCGGTGTGGGGGACGGCATCCGGGTGCGGATGGCCGGTCAGGGCGAGGTCGGCCCCGGCGGCGGGACCCCCGGCGACCTGTACGTCGAGGTGCGCGAACTGCCGCACGACCGGTTCACCCGGGACGGCATCGACCTGCACTGCACCGTGCACGTGCCGATGACGGCCGCCGCCCTCGGGTCGTCCATGTCGTTGGCGGTGCTGGACGGCGAGGAGGACCTGGACATCCAGCCCGGCACCCAGTCCGGCACGGTGGTGACGCTGCGGTCGCAGGGCATGCCGCAACTGCGCGGCACCGGGCGCGGGAACCTGTTCGTGCACATCGAGGTGGTCACCCCCACCCGGGTGGACGGCCGGCAGGCCGACCTGTTGCGGGAGCTGGCCAAGCTGCGCGGCGAGGAACAGCCGGAGCTGGCGATGCGGGCGCACGGGGGTCTGTTCAACCGGATCCGCGACTCCTTCTCCGGCCGCTGAGCCGGGAGCAGATGGCCGGCGAGCCGGTTTTCCTGGTCGGCGCGATGCCCGCCACCGGGGCGTTCCTGCTGGACGGCGAGGAGGGCCGGCATGCGGCGATGGTGCGCCGGATGCGGCCGGGCGAGCAGCTGATCCTCACCGACGGCGAGGGGTCGTGGGCGCCGGCGACCGTGACGGCGGTGGACCGGGCGGCGGTGACGGTACGGGTGGGGGCGGCCGCGACCGACCCGCCACCGGCGCTGCGGGTGGTGCTGGTGCAGGCGCTGCCCAAGGGGGAGCGATCCGACCTGGCGGTGGACCTGGCGACCGAGTCCGGGGTGGATGCCATCGTGCCGTGGCAGGCGGCCCGCTGTGTGGCCCGCTGGACCGGGTCGCCCGACAAGCCGGAGCGCGGACGTCAGCGCTGGCAATCGGTGGCCCGGGAGGCGGCCAAGCAGTCGCGGCGCACCCGGGTGCCGCGGGTGCTTTCGTTGGCCTCGACCGCCGAGGTGGTGACGATGATCCGGGCTGCCGCCGGGGCCCTGGTGCTGCACGAGGCTGGCTCGTCACGGATCTCGGCGGTGTCGTTGCCGGCTGCCGGTGACCTGGTGGTGGTGGTCGGCCCGGAGGGTGGCATCTCACCGGACGAACTGGACCAGTTGACTGCGGCCGGGGCGGTGGCCGTGCGGCTGGGACGCGAGGTGCTGCGCACCTCGGCGGCCAGTGCGGTGGCGCTCGGTGCGCTGGGGGCGCTGACGGATCGCTGGCGGTAGGCGCCGGTCGACCTCTGCTCCG
>DASSTH010000441.1:0-2364 GCA_035708025.1 Nakamurella sp.
CGATCAGGCCGGTCCGCCGCCGCCAGTGACGGGGCGTCGCCGCGGCGCGTGCCGCTGGCAGCTGCATTGACCGGCCTGCCGCGACGGTCGCCGCTCAACTGCCGGGCCGGTCGGCGCTGAACTGCCGGGCCGCGGTGACCGGCAGGGGCCGGCGTGCGCGTCAGCGCATCCGGGGCGGGTGGAAGTGCATGGCCGCGTGCTCGGCGGACGCGTGTCCGACCGCCGATGTCGCCGCCGCCCGGCCGGGCGTCGACCCCGGGTCGGACGCGGGCTTCGGATGGGCGGGGATGGTCCGTTGGCGGGGCAGGCCGGCCACCGGCGCAACCGCCACCGGGCCCTCGGGCACCGGGGCACCGCCGGCGACAGGTCGGTCGGCGATCGGCCGATCGGTGGTGTCGAGCGCCCGCATCAGGATCGGCAGCGCGGGCGGGCCGTCGTCGATGCCCGGCGGCTGGTCCCAGTGCAGCATTGGCACCTGGTCGTCGGGGTCGATGTCGATGCGTCGGCCCAGCTCCGCGAGATGACGACCGGCGTGCCGCGGAGGGGGGGCGGAGCGGGTGCGCCAGGGGTGCAACGCACCGGCCTGCCCGGACCAGACCGACGCCCACGTCGGCATCACCGCGTCGTCGCGCGAAGGTTGGGTCATCGCTGCCTCCCTGGGGCCGATTCCCGAGTCTGGCCCTTCCGGTGGTGGAAAGAGTAGGAAGGAGGTGGCGCACCGGTGGCGCAGGTGAGGTGGCCCTGGACCGGGAAGGGGGAGACACCAGCATGGGCATCCAGGAGGCAGCCGATCATCTGACCCGCCTGCTGGCCTCGCCCGGGCGGTATCGCCGGCAGTGGGAGCGGGTGAGCGGCACGTCCGTGGGTCCCAGGGAGATCCATCTGCCGGCGGTCTGCGAGGTGCTCGCGGACTGGCTGATCGACCAGGGCGAGCTGTCCGACCGGGACCCGTCGCCCAAGAGGCGGGTCCGCGACCGGGTCCGGAGGGCGCTGTCCGGCGAGGTGCTGACGCTGCCCACGGTCCGGGCGTTCGCCGGCGCCTTCGACTTCGACGTGGGGGACCTGGAACGGCTGGAGGCGCTGCTGTCCGGCTCCTCCCGGGTCCGGGTGCTGTCCGGCCACTACTCGGGCAGCCCCGCCGTCGCCGCCCACCGCCGCCGGTACCGCACCATCTCGCTGCACGAGCACCACTACGTCAACGCCCAGCGGCTGCCGTACCGGCATCGAACGAGCCAGGTGATCGAGGCGACCGAGGACGGCGTGGCTGCCCATCGGTACATCTTCGACTCCGCGGCGCTCACCGTCGATGTGCTACATGGGGGAACCGTCGGCGGGGAGATCCTGACCATCGGCGACGGCCTGTACGGGGTGGACATCGAGTTGACCCGGCCGCTGCACCGGGGGGAGACCACCACGCTGGTCTACGAGACCCGGTTCTCCTACCCGGAGCCGCCACCGCCGGAGTTCCGGCGGGCCGGGGTCAATCGGGTGGAGAACCTGGACCTGCTGGTGCAGTTCGACCCGGCCTCCCCGCCGTCCCGGGTGTACTTCGCCAGTTGGCCGGCACTGGACGCCGAGCCGGAGAACCAGACGCCCATGCACCTGGAGCCGGACGGCTCGGTGCACGCCTTCCTGGCCGGGTTGGAACACGCCATCGCCGGATTCCATTGGGAATGGTGACGGCGTCGTTCCTTGCGTCCTGCAGATTGCGCGTAGTTGCGCGGAACCTGCAGGACGGCAATGGCCGGGCGGGTGACGCCTGCCGAATGGTCCGCTCCCGTGGCCGAGCCCTCCATCGACTGAACCGGCACGCTCGGTTTCCGGCCCGAAAGCGAGCGTGGCGGTTCAGTCGATGTGCCGTGGGTCTTCCGGGACGACGAGTCAGCGTCTTTCGTAGCTGGCCGGCTGCTGCTGGATGGTGCGGATCCGGTCGACGTCCAGCTTGCTGCTCCGGTCGAACCGGTATATCCCGTTGCGTTCCTGGAAGACGTCGGTCAGCTGGGTGTAGCAATAGCCGAACATGCCCGGGTCCTCGCGCAGCACGCCCACCAGGCCGGCGAACCGGGTGTAGAACTCCTTCTCGTCGGCGACCCGGGCGCCGTAGCCCCAGCCGTCACCCTCCGGCTCCGGCGCGGCATGGGTCGCCCCATCACCGGCAGATGTGGCGCCGCTGTCGTGCCTGCCGTCACGGTCGGGTCCGCTGTCGCTGCCGGGTGCGCCGCCACTACCGGCGCCGCCGGCCGGCCAGGCCCACCAGATGCCGCCGAACTCCGAGACGAAGTAGGGCTGGCCGCGGTAACCGGTGGAGTACTCGCCCTCGGCGTGCCGGTTCGTGTAAGGCCGGCCCGCCGCGAGTCCGGCCTG
>DASSTH010000442.1:0-7396 GCA_035708025.1 Nakamurella sp.
CCGCGTCCCGGACCAACTCTCCAACCGGATCGCCCGCCAGATCCCGCAGGTGACCAGCTCCGGCCCCCAGTCCCAGCCGAAGTTGCAGGCCATCTTGCGAATGGCGTTGTAGGCAGGGGATAGGCGCCCGGCCGCGGACCCAGCCGGGCGGCCGCCTGTTCCGCCGCGTCCAGGGGCGCGGCGAAGGTGACGGCCAGCCGGTTCCGGCCCGTTCGCAGCAGGTCTCGCACGTCGAACCGGTACCCCCGGTGCATGTTCGCGGCGTGGCCGACCAGCGAGCCGTTCAGTTCGATGGCCGCGATGGTGTCCAGGCCGTCGGCGACGAGTTCCACCCGCTCGGCCGCCGTGCCGGGCCAGTCGACATCGGCCTCGTACCGCCAGCCGCACCGGCCGATCCAGCCCAGCCGGCCCTCATTGAGGCCCAGGTACGGATCAGGTATCAGGCCGGCGGCCATCAGGTCCAGGTGGATGGACCCGGGCACCGTGGCCGGAATGCGCCGGCCCGCGATGTGGCGCGGCACCGGGCCGGAGACGGCGCGGACCGTCCAGCCCTGGTCCAACCGAAGGGTGGTCGTCACCGGGCCGGCCGGACGCGGGCCGGCGGGCTCGATGGACCGCGCGTCACCGGTCGGCGGTCGCGT
The DNA here is from genome assembly GCA_035708025.1 of Nakamurella sp. Classification (GTDB taxonomy): domain Bacteria; phylum Actinomycetota; class Actinomycetes; order Mycobacteriales; family Nakamurellaceae; genus Nakamurella. The sequence goes on from DASSTH010000442.1 coordinate 642, forward strand.
CGCCCGGGCTGCCGGCGATGCGGCCGCGCCAGAAGTACAGGATGGGGCCGACGACGTTGATGAAGGACAGCAGCCGCCAGCGGATCTTGCTGCCCCGGATGCGGTCGGCCGGGCGCAGCGTGATGTCGATCTGCGCGGCGGCCAGCAGCGCGATCTCCACCACGCCGGCGGCGACGATCAGGGTGCGGACACGGGGCGGCAGATCCGCCCAGGACTTCTTGGCCATGGGGACATTGTGCGCAGCGGGCCGCCCGGCCCGCACGCCGCTCCGCCGGCCGGAGGCTCAGCCCTGCTCGTTGAGCCTGGCCAGCAGGGCGGTGAGCTGGCGTACGTCGTTGGCCGGCCATCCGGCCAGCACGTCACGCAGTTGGCGCCGACGCTCACTGCGCACCGCCTCCACCCGCTGCACGGCCGTGGCGGTGGCGACCACGAAGGCGGCGCGGCCGTCCGACGGATCCGCCTGCCGCTCCACCAGTCCCAGGTCGGTCAACTGCCGCACCATGCGGCTGATCATGCTCTTGTCGGCGTCCAGCGCGGTGGCCAGCGCACCGGCGTGCTGCGGGCCGGAGCGCACCAGGATGGCCAGCAGGTTGTAGCCGGCCGGGGACAGGTCCGGGTGCACCCGGGCGGCGCGCTCCCGGGTCTGGGCGCGCACCTTGCCGAACATCACGCCGAACTCGTGCTCCAGCGCGGCGACGGCCGTGTCCAGGTCGCCGCTGTCCACCGCCATGGCCAGCATGGTAGGGCGCCCGGGTGCCAGGGCGCGCGTCACCGCGTGCCCGCCTCAACCGGGTCGGCGGGCCGCTCGACGGTGACGATCCGCACCAGGCGTTCCCCGGTGCGGCCGGCGCCGGCGCCCGGTCCCGCACCTGGGTGCCCGTCACCGCCGGGCGGCGGCACCGCGGCGTCCCCGTCACCACTGGACTGGGTCACCCCGGCCTCGCTGTCGCGGTCGAAACCGTCCACGCCCCCGACGCGGCCGGTGTCCCCGGCCCCCTCGGCGGCCAGCCGCTGCGTGGTGGTCTGCCGGCCCAACGGCTTGTTGGGCAGGAACACCACGGCGAGGACGGTGAGCAGCCCCAATGGAGAGGCGGCCAGGAACAGGTCCGCGACACCGGAGCCGTAGACCGACTCCACCACCGCGGCGATGGGCCGCGGCAATGCGGAGATGTTCGGCAGGTTTCCGGTGGCCAGCGCGGCGCCGGCCGCGGCACCGGCGTCCCCGCTGGCCGCGATCGCCTGCTGCAGGTCGCCGGCCCGGGCCGCCATCCGGTCGGCGACCCGGGCGCCCAACACGGCTCCCAGCGCCGACACGCCGATCGTGCCGCCGAGGCTGCGGAAGAATGCGATACCCGAACTGGCCACCCCGATCCGGCGTGGATCGACGTCGTTCTGCACCACCAGCACCAGGTTCTGCATCACCATGCCGACGCCGCCGCCCAGCAGCACCATGTACAGCGACACCAGCACGAACGGTGTGTCGTAGCGGATGGTGCCCATCAGCGCCATGCCGGCGGTCAACAGCACGGATCCGGCCACCACGAACGACTTCCAGCTGCCGCGCCGGGAGATCAGCGCGCCCACCACGGTCGAGGCGATCATCAGCCCGGCCACCATCGGGAAGGTCATCAGGCCGGACTGGGTGGCAGTCGCCCCGCGGGCCAGTTGCATGTACTGGCTGAGGAACACCGAGGTGCCGAACATCGCCACACCGACCGACACCGAGGCCAGCACGGCCAGGGTGAAGGTGCGGCTGGTGAACAGCGACATCGGGATGATCGGCTCGGGCACCCGCATCTCCACCAGCACCAGGGCCACCAGCATGGCCGCCGCGCCGCCCACCATCCAGCCGGATGCCGGGCTGATCCAGTCGAAGCTGGACCCGGCCAGGCTCACCCAGACCAGCAGCAGGGACACGCCGCCGGCCAGCAGCGCCGTGCCGGCGTAGTCGATCCGCACCCGCTGCCGCCGCGCGGACGGCACGTGCAGGGTGCGCTGCAGCACCACGATCGCCGCCACCGCGACCGGCAGCGCGACGTAGAAGTTCCAGCGCCAGTTCAGCAGGTCGGTGATCATGCCGCCCAGCAGCGGGCCGCCGACGGTGCCGACCGCCATCACCGCGCCGATCAGGCCCATGTACTTGCCGCGATCCCGCGGGCTGACGATGTCGGCCATGATGATCTGCACCAGCGCGGTCAACCCACCGGCACCCAGGCCCTGCAGCACGCGGAACCCGATCAGCGTTCCGGTGTCCTGCGAGAAGCCGGCCAGTGCGGATCCCACCACGAAGACCGCCAATGACAGCTGGATCAGCAGCTTGCGGTCCACCAGGTCGGCCAGCTTGCCCCAGATCGGGGTGGAGACCGTGGTGGCCAGCAGCGTCGCCGTGACCACCCAGGTGTAGGCGGCCTGCGTGCCGCCCAGGTCCGCGATGATGCGCGGCAACGAGGTGGAGACCACGGTGCCGGCCAGGATCGAGACGAACATGCCCAGCAGCAGGCCGGACATCGCCACCAGGACCTCCCGGTGCGACATGGCGGCGGGGGTGCCGGGCGAGGTGCTGGGGACACCGGTGCTGCCGGTGGTGGGACGCGATGACATGAAGGGGGCCGTCCGTGCAGGAGCCGGCGGGAACCGGCGCAATTAGTTGACGGATGTCAACTATAGGCCGGTCGTTGACACATGTCAACTATCCGCGGCGCGAGCGATAGCAGAACCGGTGTCCGATCAACTTCGGCCCGCCCCGCGGTGAGTTCAGCCGACCGTCACGGTCTTGCAGCCCAACAGCTTCTGCAGGCTGTCCGGCGAGGCCGCCAGGCCGATCACGCAGACCTCGCGGATGCCGGCTGCGGCGGAGATGGTGGTCTGGTAGCCGTGACGCGGACCCACGTGCAGGGCGGCGTCGACGTCCGGGCGGGCATCGCGCGCGGTCACCGTGGTGACGTACCGGCCGTCCAGCACCACCTTCACCGTGTTGGCGACCTCGGTCCGGTTCAGGTCGACCGACCAGCCGCGCACGGTGATCACCCCGGCGCCCGGCGTCGCGCCGTCCAGCCGGCCGTCCACCGGCCTGCCGAGCACCACCGTCCTGCACGTGAATCCGCGCGACTTGGACGTGGGCGCCACCGCCAGCAGGGTCACACAGACCCGGTGGGAGCCCGCGGACGCCGGCAGCTCGGCCGAGAAGCCGTGATTGCCCGGCATTCCGCCGGCGTTGAGGTCGGCGCGGGGCCGGTCGGCGGCGATGGTGCTGGACGTGCCATCCACCGTCACCCGCACCTGGGTGGATTCCATCGGCCGGCCCGGGTCGTACGCCCAGCCGCTCACCTGGATGGCGGAGTCGGTGTTGCTGAGCACGTCGAGGTCGCCCTGCACCGGTAGCGGGTTGGCGTCGGCGGCGGTGGCCGCGTTCAGGTGCCAGTACCCCATGAAGTCGCCGGCCCAGCTGCGGTCCACCCAGGTGTTCACGTGCGGGTAGGTGCCGGGGGTGGAGGTGTTGGCCATCAGCGGGCGGCCCTGCGCGTCCTTGCCGATGTAGATGCCCGAGTGGTAGGCCGGTGCGTTGCCGTAGTCGCCGAACAGCACCACGTCGCCGGGAACCGGCTTGCTGGTCTTGGTGAACAGGCCGGACCGGCGCACCATCCCGTCGCCGGTCCCCCCGCCGAGGTCAATGCCGAACGCCTTCCAGTAGACCCACCGGACCAGTCCGGAGCAGTCCACCCCAGGGTCCAGGGTCGGGCTGCCGCCGTGGCCGCCGCCCCACACGTACGGGATCGGCTGGGTGGTCGTCCACATCGCGAAGTTGACCACCAGGGAGAGCCGGCCGGTGGTGCTGGGAGCGAGCAGATCCGGTGGCAGCGGGTCCAGCGCGGGGGCGCTGGTGCGGATGGACCCTGGCCCTATCCGCGGGCTGCTCGGCTCCAGGTCGCCCACCGGCCGGTCGCCGCCACCCGGGGCCAACCGGCGCAGCAGTGGAGTGGTGGTGTTGCTGTCCCCTGCGCCGGGCAGCGTGATGGAGTTTCCGCCGGGCAGCGCGCCGACCGGGCGGGCGGACGCCGTGCCGGCGGTGGTCAGGGCCAGGGCCGCGCTGACGACCAGGCTGACGCCCAGCACCGCCACACGAGCCGACCGGAACGCACGCCGCATGCTCCACCGCCTGTCATCCACCGGGCCCTTCGGTCGGAGGACGGCGCGACACGCCGAAGATTGCCAGATGCCGCCGAAGGTGGTCACTGGATGCTAAAGGCGTGCACGCTACGTGACTACTCCCCGACAAGGTGGACTTTGGCCCGATACAGGTGGTGGCGAGGTCACCTTGAGTGACGAGGGTGAACGATGGTGCCGCTGTCACCCGCGGGGGACGCTGTGCGCTGTTGCGGGTTGTGGGGCGTGACCGGCGCGGGATTGTCGGGTCACCAGGTCGCGGCGGCGCGGCGCCGCCGGGCGATCACCAGCACTCCGGGCACTCCGGCACGGGCCGGCCGTGCCTGCCGGCTCCGTGGTCGTCCGCCATGATCAGGCAGTCGGGACATACCTCGTCGAATCCCTCGGTGCGCAGGAACGGGCGCCCGCACCGGGCGGACCGGCACTGCCGGATGTCGCTGTCCCGCCGTTCCTCGGTCATGATCGCCGCAGCACTCATCGCGGACCTCCCATCGTTCGCGGCTGACCGGAGTGTGCACCCGCACCCCGACACGCCCCCGGCAGGCGCGCCCACTTGTCGCCATCGGGGCGGTCACGCCGGCTGCGGCCGTTCGTCCCGGACCCGCCGGGACCAACGTCCCGTCCGGCCGGGACCGAAGACATGACTTGTCCGGGATGGGGTGTACACGCGTGCGCGGGCGGCGTTGTGCCCGGTAGGAAGGGCAGGAACGCGAGCGACGGGAGACACTACGGTGACGGTCGGCCGGACGAGGCTGCGGATGAGCGGTGGCGCTGCGGAGGGCGGTGTACTGGTGGCGGCTGCGGGAGGCGACGGTCATCGGGGCGGCGAGGCGGGTGGTCCGGGGACGGCCACCGGGCCGGAGTTGGGCGGCCGGATGGCGACCCGGGTGCTGGCCCTGGCCACCGTCGGGTTCGCGTTGTGCTTCTGGGCGTGGGCACTGATCAGCCCGCTCGGGTCCAGCTACGCCAAGGAGTTCGGGCTGGGCGCCTTCCAGCAGTCGCTGCTGGTGGCGGTGCCGGTGATCGTCGGCTCGCTGGGCCGCATCCCGGTCGGGGCGCTCACCGACCGGCTCGGGGCGCGGCTGATGTTCCCCGCCGTCGCCGCGCTGACCATCATCCCGGTGCTGTTCGTCGGCTTCCTGGGCAACAGCTTCGCGCTGGTGATCATCGGTGGGTTCTTCCTGGGGCTCGGCGGCACCTCGTTCGCGGTCGGGGTGCCGCTGGTGAACGCCTGGTTCCCACCGGCCAGGCGCGGCACGGCGATCGGCATCTTCGGGGCCGGCATGGGCGGCACCGCTGTCTCGGCGTTCTCCACCGTGCAGATCGCCGACGCCTGGGGCCGGCCGGCCCCGTTCGTGATCGTCGCGGTGGCGCTGGCGATCTACGCGGTGCTGGCGCGGATGCTGCTGGTCAACCCGCCCGGACGCCCGGCCGGTGCGGCCGGTGGGTCGTTGTGGCTGCGGGCCTGGAACACCCTGCGCGAGCCGGTCACGTTGAAGCTGTGCTGGCTGTACGCCATCGGCTTCGGCGGCTTCGTCGCCTTCAGCGTGTACCTGCCCACCTACCTGGTGAACGCCTACGGCATGGAGCGCGGCGACGCGGCGTTGCGCACCGCCGGGTTCGTCATCCTGGCCGTGGCCATGCGGCCGGTGGGCGGCTGGCTGTCCGACCGTCTGCGGCCGGTACCGGTGCTGACCGTCTGCTTCGTGCTGACCGCGGCGTTCGCCTCCGGCGCCGCCGCCGGGCTGCACCTGATGCCGCAGGGCACGGTGATGTTCCTCGGCCTGGCCGCGGTGCTCGGGGCGGCGTCCGGCGCGGTGTTCGCCCTGGTGGCTGCGCTGGTGGAGCCGTCCAGGGTGGGCGCGGTGACCGGGATCGTCGGCGCGGCCGGTGGGCTGGGCGGGTTCGTGCCCCCGCTGATCATGGGTGCGGTGTACGGCGCGACCGGGCACTATGCCTGGGGCCTGGGCCTGCTGGCGGTGGTGGCGCTCGTGACGGCGGCGTTCGCCTGGTTCGGCTTCCGCTCGGCGGGCACCCCGGCCGCCGGCTGATCGCGCAACCTGCCCGCTCCAGCCACTCCCACCACCACTCCAGTCGTGAGGCTCAGACAGCGCTATGGCGCTGCCAGGGGCACACGACCCGGGCGGGACTGCACCGGTCGTGAGGCTCAGACAGCGGTATGGCGCTGCCAGGGACACACGACCCGGGCGGGACCGCAGCGGATCGGCGGTTTCGTCCGGACCGTCCTACCATCGGGTCATGGCCGGTCTACGCGTGAGCGTCCCGGATCTGGTGGGGTTCGGGTGGGACGAGGCCCGCCAGATGGCCCAGGTCTCCGGGTTGACCCCGCGCGCCGTCGGACCGGACGGCCAGGAGGTGAACGGCCGGGGTGGCGTGGTGATCGACCAGCGTCCGGCGGCGGGTGGCAAGGCACCCCGGGGTGCGGAGGTGATCCTGCGGGTGGCGTTCGGCGGTGGACCGGCCGGCGACCGCGAGCCCCGCGACCCGATGCCGGAGCCCCAGGAGTTCACCGAGCGGCTGGACAGCCCGCCCGGCCAGGAGTGGCCGGGGCGCGGTCCGTTCCACCGGGA
>DASSTH010000443.1:0-2689 GCA_035708025.1 Nakamurella sp.
TCCCGCGCCAGTCCGGTCCCGCGCCACTTTCTCAACCTTGCGCCCTGGCCAGTCCGGTCCCGCGCCACTTTCTCAGCGGCGCCGCCCCAAACTTGAGGCGCAACGTTGAGATTCCGGCGCGCGGTCGAGGTAAGGAGCGCGTGCCGTCGAGGCGGGGAGCGCCGCGCGGTCGACTTAAGGACCGCCCGCCGCCCGCCGACCGCGCGCGGAAGCGCGGACCGTCAGACGGTGGCGGCGCCCGGCTGCGGCGCGACCGCGAACTGCACGCGCCCGCCCTCGTCCACGGCGGCGTCCAGGGCCTTGTCGTCCAGCATCAGGGCGGCCTGCTCCTCCACGAACACCCGGGCGCCGGAGTTGTCGATCACCTGGTCGCCGTCCTGCGGCGCCTGGGCCACCGCCAGGGTCAGCCCGCCGGCGGCGGGGTCGCTGGCGATGCGCAGGCCGCAGCCCTCCGGGGCCTCGGGTTGCGCGGTCAGCGTGCGGATGGCGCTGGTGGCGTTGTCGGTCAGGGTGAGCACAGTCGGACTCCTTGTCGGTTGGTCTTGCCGGATCAGGCGCCCGCCCACAGCGGACGGCGGACGCCCCGGTGCTCTCGTCACACCGGCTGTGCATCTCCCACGGTTGCCGCGATCCCCCGATCCGTCAACCGAGCCGGAGCCGCCGAACCGGGTCAGCCCGTTCGGGATCGGGACATGGCCAGCCCCGACGTCACCCGCTCAGCATTCCGAAATAGATTCCGCCGACCCAGCCGCCCAGGGCCACCCCGAACGCCGCGCCCAGGATCATGAACGGCCCGAACGGCAGCGCCGTCTTGCGCCCGCCCCGGCCCAGCGCCATCACCACCACCGCCACCACGGCGCCGAAGAAGAACCCGGCGAACGCCCCCACCAGCAGCGCGCTCCACCCGACGTAGCCCAGCACCGCGCCCAGCAGCCCGGCCAGCTTGACGTCGCCCCAGCCCATGCCGGCCGGGTACACCAGCACGATCAGCAGGTAGAAGCCGAACAGCGCCGCGGCCCCGATGCCGGCCCGGCCCAGCGCCCACCAGTCCCCCGACCAGGCCGACGCCCCCACCAGCAGCACGGCCAGCACCGGATAGGACGGCAGCACGATCGCGTTGGGCAGCCGCTGGCAGTCCAGGTCGATCGCCGCCAGCGCGATGCCGACCGCGCCCACGTACAGCAGTGCGGGCAGCAGCGGGAGTTGCGCGCGGTTCCATTGCAGCAGCGCGGTCAGCACGAACAGCGCCGCGGTGGCCGCCTCCACCAGCGGATAGCGCGGGCTGATCGGCGACCCGCAGTCCGCGCACTTCCCGCGCAGCGCCAGCCAGCCGGCCACCGGGACGTTGTGCCAGGGCCGGATCGGCGCGTCGCAGTCCGGGCAGTGCGATCCCGGCCGCACCACCGACAGCCCGGCCGGCACTCGGTAGATCACCACGTTCAGGAACGAGCCGACGGCCAGCCCGAGCAGGCCGACGATCACCAGGAGTGCGGCAAGCACGCGATGGACCCTTCCATGCGCCGGTGACGGACATGCCCGGCGCGCCCGACCAGCATGGCAGACCGATCATGGCAGCACGGGCCGCCGTTCGTGGCGAACCGTCACCGACCGGCCCGGCCGCGGCCGGCGGATCCCGCAGCCGACCGCCGGTCCTGGGCGGTTACGGCGTGACGGGCTGCCGGGTGTCCAGCACCGCCGCCAGCGCGTCCAGCGCCTGCGGCACGATCGAGTAGTACGCCCAGACGCCGCGCTGCTCCCGGTTCAGCAGGCCGGCGTCCACCAGCACCTTCAGGTGGTGCGAGACGGTCGGCTGGGACAGGCCCAGCGGCTCGGTCAGTTCGCACACGCAGGCCTCGCCGCCCTCGTGTGCGGCCACCATGCTCAGCAGCCGCAGCCGGGCCGGGTCGCCGATCGCCTTGAACACCCGCGCCACCGACGCGGCGGACGTCGCGTCCAACGGCTCACGAACCAGCGGGGAACAGCAGGCCATCGACGGAGCCGCGGCGGCGGTGACGGGAGACATGGGATCAGTATGCCACCGGACATTGACAATCGTCGATGTATGCGGCATCGTCGTTACATCGACGACCATCGATCCCTCGGAGGCTCACCATGACCACCACCCCGGACACCAACGAACTGCGGGACACCGTGCGGGACCGCTATGCCGCCGCCGCGCGCGCCGTCACCGCCGGCTCCACGGCGACCTGTTGCGGCTCGGACGACACCGCAGCTCAGGGCAGCTGTTGCGGCCCAGCCGATTCCGCGACCGCGAGCTGCTGCGGACCGGCCGTCGCCGAGCAGGACGTGTTCGGCGCCACCCTGTACGCACCGGACGAGACCCAGGACCTGCCCGAGGAGGCGGTGCTGGCCAGCCTCGGCTGCGGCAACCCCACCGCCGTCGCGGCCCTGCGCCCCGGGGAGCGCGTGCTCGACCTGGGCTCGGGCGGCGGCATCGACGTGCTCCTGTCGGCGCGCCGCGTCGGCGAGACCGGATTCGCCTACGGCGTGGACATGACCGACGAGATGCTGGAGCTGGCGCGCGCGAACGCGGCCAGGGCCGGCGCCACGAACGTCGAGTTCCTGAAGGGCCACATCGAGGCCATCCCGCTGCCCGCCGACTCGGTCGACGTGGTCATCAGCAACTGCGTCGTGAACCTCGCCGCCGACAAGTCGGCCGTGTTCGCCG
>DASSTH010000444.1:0-2668 GCA_035708025.1 Nakamurella sp.
ACCCACTGCTCGGGCAGCCCGAGCCGCAACACCGCCCCCTGCAACGACTGGTTGCCGATGCCGGCGTTGTTGCCCAAGCCGACCCGGCTGTCCAGATGCCAGAGCAGGTCGAAGAAGAACGTCCGGGAGTCCGCAGGGGACACCGCGAACGCGGCCAGCGTGGCCACCGCTGCCGTGACGGCGGCGACCAGCGCCGCCCGCCCGCGCCGGGTGATCACCAGGTACACGACGAAGATGGCCGGCGTGAGCTTGACCGCCGTGGCCAGCCCGATCAGCACCCCGGCGGGCAGCCAGCGGGGCCGCACCCCCAGCAGGTCGGCCAGGCACAGCGCCATCAGCGCCACGTTGACCTGCCCGAACCCGACGTGGTCCACCACCGGGGTGGTCACCCCGAACGCCACCAGCAGCACGCCCACCAGTGCGGCTCGCCGGGCCGGCTCCTGCGCCAGCACCCCGCCGAACGCCCGGATGATCACCCAGGCCAGCAGTATCAGCGTCGCGAACGTCCACAGCCATACCGTCACCGCCCAGGGCAGCGGCACCAGCAGCACGAACGGCCAGGCCGCGAACGGCGGATAGGTCAGCGGCAACTCGGCCGGGAAATCCGGCCCGTACAGCCCGGTTCCGTGCAGCAGCGACCAGCCGGCCGCGCGATAGACCGCGAGATCCTTCGGCGGCACCGTGGAGACGGCCAGCAGCACCGAGCCGAGGGCCGCGGACAGCACGGCGCACACCGCCGCGACGGTGACGGGCCGCTGGTACCGGGCGGGGAGTGCCAGCATGACCGGATCAGGGTATCCGGGCGGGGACGGGTCGGCGGCTGGCGCCGGCCGAGGGGCAAGCTGGACGGGGGGACGCCAATCCAGCGCCGAAACGAAGGGACGCGCACGTGACGACTGGGTCGCAAAGCTACGTCGAGACCGGCAAGGACTACACGCGGGACACCGACTACATCACCACCCGCATCACCGCCGACGGCCGGGACGGCTACCCGGTCGAGCCCGGCCGGTACCGGCTGGTGGTGGCGCGGGCCTGCCCGTGGGCGAACCGGGCCATCATCGTGCGGCGGCTGCTCGGCCTGGAACCGGTGCTGTCCATGGGCATCTGCGGGCCCACCCACGACGAACGGAGCTGGACCTTCGACCTCGACCCGGGCGGGGTGGATCCGGTGCTGGGTATCGAACGGCTGCAGCAGGCCTACTTCGCCCGGATCCCCGGGTACGGCAAGGGCATCACCGTGCCGGCCATCGTCGACGTCCCGACCGGTCAGGTCGTCACCAACGACTTCCCGCGCATCACCCTGGATCTGGAGACCGAGTGGAGCCGCTACCACCGGGACGGGGCGCCGGACCTGTATCCGGAACGGCACCGTGACGAGATCGACGAGGTCGCCGAGCTGGTCTACACCGACGTGAACAACGGCGTGTACCGGTGCGGCTTCGCCGGGTCGCAGGCGTCCTACGAGCGGGCCTACGACGCGCTGTTCGCTCGGCTGGACTGGCTGTCCCAGCGGCTGTCGAAGCAGCGCTATCTGGTGGGCGACACCATCACCGAGGCTGACGTGCGGCTGTTCACCACCCTGGCCCGGTTCGACGCGGTCTACCACGGCCACTTCAAGTGCAACCGGTCCAAGCTCAGCGAGATGCCGGTGCTGTGGGCCTATGCGCGAGACCTGTTCCAGACACCCGGGTTCGGCGACACCACCGACTTCCTGCACATCAAGCAGCACTACTACTGCGTGCACACCGACATCAACCCCACCGGCATCGTGCCGAAGGGCCCCGATCTGACCGGCTGGCTCACCCCGCACGGGCGGGAGTCGTTGGGCGGCAGGCCGTTTGGCGACGGGTCGGCACCGGGACCGGTCGCGGCCGGTGAGGACGTCCCGGTGGCACACACGGCGGCGGCGATGACGGGGTGAGCGACGCAGGCCGCCTCGCGCGAGGCCGGCATCGCCGCGCACTGGCGAGGGAGCATCCTTGCGTCCTGCGAATTGCGTGTCATAACGCGCAGTCTGCAGGACGCAACGGCGGCGGTATCCCAGAAGGACGGTGGAGCGGGTGAGGGTGTATCTGTCCTTCGACATGGAGGGCGTGGCCGGGATCGTGGACTGGGCGCAGTGCCCAGCGGTGACGAGACCACCGTGCAGCAGGGTCAGGAGATCGCGCCGGACGTCGTACCGGTGACCACCAAGCGGTCGGTGTCCCGGTTCGCCGCGCACCATCTGCGGCCGGAGCAGGCGCGGCAGCGCATCCGCGACGGCGCCGAGCGGGCCGTGCGGGCGGTGGCCGCGGGTTCGGTGCGCCCGCCGGACGTGACGCTGCCGGCCACCCTGGAGGTCGATCTGGCCACCGCCGACATGGCCGCGGTCGCCTGCTGGGTGCGTGGAGTCGAGCGCAGCGGCACCCGGACGGTGACGATCTCCGGCGAGGACGGCGCGGCGATCTACGACTCGTTCGTGGGGCTGACCTACATCACCCGGCAGGCCGGCGGCCGGTGACGGCACCGCGCCGCACGCACAGCGTCTCACCCTGGACGGCCAGGATCACCGGCATCGGGTGGTCCGCACCGGCGATGGCGGTGGCGAGATCGTCCAACTGGTCGTCGGTCCGGGCGGGCGCATGGTGGAACAACACCACCGCGCCCACCCGGGCCCGGACGGCCAGTT
>DASSTH010000445.1:0-5743 GCA_035708025.1 Nakamurella sp.
GCACCGGGCCGAAGGGGGGCGGACGAGTCGGCCTGTAAGCCGGGTTCTGTGGGCCGCCGTCCCTTGCGGGGCGGCGGGTGACGGCCATCCATCTCGGACCGCCGTTGCCGGCGGCCGGCACCGCCACCACCGCTTCCGGCCAACGACGCGGCCGGGCCACCGCCCAGGCCAGCACACAGACCAGCAGCAGGACCCCGACCGCGGTCGCTGCCGCGCCTGTCATCGGTACGGAGGCACCGGTCGCGGTGCTGCACCGGTGGCCATCGGCGGAGCCTACGGCAGCGTGGGAGGCCATGATCCTCCGAACTCGCCGGTAGGATCGATGATCGGACGAGGCAGCCGGGCGGCCGCGTCACCGGAGTCGCGCGAGCGGGTCCGGTGCCGAGGAAAGTCCGGGCTCCACAGGGCAGGGTGGTTGCCAACAGCAACCCGGCGCGAGCCGCGGGACAGTGCCACAGAAAGCAAACCGCCCCGGATCCGCCTGGCGGGTCACGGGGTAAGGGTGAAACGGTGGTGTAAGAGACCACCAGCGCCCCGGGTGACCGGGGCGGCTCGGTAAACCCCACCCGGAGCAAGGTCAAGAAGCATTCGGCTCGCCGGATGTGCGCAGGCGTTCGAGGGCGGCCCGCCCGAGCCTGCGGGTAGACCGCTGGAGCGTGTCGGCGACGGCACGCCGAGATGGATGGTCGCCGAACGGGATCGCCGCAAGGCGCCCGGGAACAGAACCCGGCTTACAGGCTGCCTCGTCCCACACTCCTGCGATGTTCGCGGGTCCGGTGCAGCCTGATGTGTCATCCCGGCGCAGTTCGGTGCTTCGAACCCCGAACAGTGCGGACGCACCCGCGGCGCCCCAGAGACATTGGTCCCTGTCGTTCGGGGCCCATGGGTGCTGTCACATGCCGCACGACCAGACGACCGTGGACGTTGTGACGGACCGTCGGGTTCGGAGGTCAACCCGGGCGATCCACGGCGACGGCGGCGAAGGCGGGTCCGAAGTGTGGCGTATCAGGGTGCACGGTCGCGGTGGGCAGGGCGTGGTCACCACCGCCGAGCTGCTGTCGGTCGCCGCCTTTCATGACGGCTTCCAGGCACAGGCCTTTCCCAGCTTCGGCTCGGAGCGGATGGGCGCGCCGGTGACGGCATACTGCCGGATCTCCCGTCACCCGATCCGGGTGCGCGAGCCGGTCACCGCCGCCGACGCGCTGCTGATCGCCGACTCCACCCTGATCCACCAGGCCGGCCTGTTCGATGGTCTGCAGCCGGACGGCTATGTGCTGGTCAACTCCTCCCGATCGTGGGCCGAACTCGGTGTGGACGAACGGCTCCCCCAGCAGTGCGCGGAACGGCGGCGAACCGTCCCGGCGACGGCCATCGCGCGTCGCACCGTAGGCCGCCCGCTGCCCAACGCGCCGATGCTGGGCGCTTTCGCCGCGCTGACCGGTGCGGTGTCGTTCGTCTCGGTGGACACCGCGCTGCGGGAGCGGTTCATCGGGGCCGTGGCCGAGGGCAACGTGCTGGGCGCTCGGGTGGCGTACGAGATGGTCGGGCAGGAGACGCAGGCACATGCGTAGGCAACTGGAAGGATCCCGCGCCATCGCCGAGGCGGTGGCCGCCTGCCGGCCCCAGGTCATCCCGGCGTACCCCATCACGCCACAGACCCACATCGTGGAGGCCCTCGGCGCGATGGTGCGCAGCGGTGACTTGCCTGCTTGCCGGTTTCTCACTGTCGAATCGGAATTCGCTGCGATGTCCGCTGCTATCGGCGCCTCCCTGACCGGTGCTCGCTCCTACACCGCGACCTCCAGCCAGGGCCTGCTGTATATGACGGAAGCCCTGTTCAACGCCTCCGGTCTGGGCGCGCCGATCGTCCTGACGGTGGCCAACCGGGCGATTGGCGCGCCGATCAACATCTGGAACGACCAGAGCGACTCCATGAGCCTGCGCGACTGTGGCTGGATCCAGCTCTACGCGCCGGACAACCAGTCCGCCGCGGACCTGCACGTGCTCGCATTCCGGCTCGCCGAAGGGCTGTCCGTGCCGGTCATGGTGTGTGTGGACGGGTTCGTGCTCACCCACGCGTTCGAGCCGATCGACGCGCCGACCCGCGAGCAGGTGGAGGCGTTCCTGCCGGCCTACCGGCCGCGGCAGGTACTGGACCCGGACCAGCCGGTGACGATCGGTGCGTTGGTGGGGCCGGAGGCGTTCACCGAGGTCCGTTACCTGGCCGATCGCCGGCTGCGCTCCGCCGCCGCCGCGTTCGACACGCTCGCCGACGGCCTTTCCGCCATCACCGGCCGCCGGCTGAACGGCGTGCATGGGTACCGGATGGACGGTGCTGACACGGTCGTGGTGGCACTGGGCTCGGTCACCGGAACGTTGCAGGAAGTGGCGGACTCGCTCAACGGAGTGGGCGTCCTGACGGTGACGATGTACCGGCCGTTCCCCGCCCAGGAGATCCGTGCGATGGCCGGCCACGCCCGCCGGGTCGTGGTACTGGAGCGCGCGTTCGCCCCGGGTGCGGGCGGCATCGTCGCCGCCGACGTGCGGTCGGCGCTGGCCGGTACCGACGTGCCGGTACACACGGTGGTCGCCGGTCTCGGCGGCCGGCCCGTGCGCGCTTCGTCGGTGCAGGACCTGCTGAGCCGCCCGGCGATCGCCGACATGACCTTCCTGGACCTGCGCAACGACGTCATCGAACGCGAAATTGCCGGAGCCTAGGGAGATCCGCCATGCCCTCGCCGAGCGTGAAGTTTTACCAGGTCGGCAGCCGCGCTGTCGGCAACCGGTTGATCGACCTCGAACTGCGCACCGAGCAGGCCAGCCCAGACCGCCGCAACGCGATCACCTCCGGCCACCGGGCCTGCCAGGGCTGCGGCGAAGCGCTGGGCGCCCGGTACGTGCTGGACATCGCCTCTCGCCTCACCGGCGGACGACTGGTCACTGTGAACGCGACCGGCTGCCTGGAGGTGTTCTCCACCCCGTACCCGGAGAGCGCCTGGCAGGTGCCGTGGTTGCATTCCCTGTTCGCCAACGCGCCGTCGGTCGCCAGTGGGGTGGCCGCCGCGCTGGAAGCCCAGGGGCGCACGGACATCCGAGTGCTGGCCCAGGGCGGTGACGGTGGCACCGTCGACATCGGCCTTGCCTGCCTGTCCGGCATGTTCGAGCGCGGCGATGACGTCTGCTACGTCTGTTACGACAACCAGGCATACATGAACACTGGGGTGCAGCGCTCCGGTGCGACGCCGGCCTACGCGCGGACCGCGACCACCGAGGCCACCGGACCGGTCCCGGGCAGCGATCCCGGGCAGGGCAAGGATCTGCCGCGCATCGCGATGGCGCACGAGATCCCCTACGTCGCGACGGCGACCGTCGCCGACCTGCACGACCTGGAGGCCAAGGTGGCGCGGGCCATGAGCCTAAGGGGACCTCGTTTCCTGCACGTGCTGGTGCCCTGTCCGTTGGGCTGGGGCAGCGAGCCGGCCGAAACCGTGCGGCTGGCCAGGCTCGCCCAGCGCACCGGCCTGTTCCCGGTGTTCGAGGCGGAGTACGGGGAGGTCACCTCGGTGCTGCCGATCCGCGCTCCGCTCCCGGTCGAGGCATATCTGCGCCCGCAGCGACGCTTCGCGCACCTGTTCACTGACCCGCCGCAGTCCGAGCTCATCGCGCGCATCCAGAGCATCGCCGACCGGAACATGACCCGCTATGGACTGCTGACCGACGCGCATGCTGCCACCAACTAGAAGCCGAAGAAGGTATCCGATGGACCTCCCGTTCGCGATCTCCCTGGGACCGCACTCCAGCCTGGTCAATCGCACCGGGACCTGGCGCACCGAAAGGCCCGTCTATGTGGATCGCCGGCCGCCGTGCAACCAGGCGTGCCCCGCGGGGGAGAACGTGCAGGCCTGGCTGTACGCCGCCGAAGAGGGCGACTACCGATCAGCCTGGCGGCAACTGGTGGCGGCAAACCCCTTCCCCGCCGTGATGGGCCGGGTCTGCTACCACCCGTGCGAGACCTCGTGCAACCGCGCCCAGTTGGACCATGCCGTCGGCATCAACTCCGTGGAGGAGTTCCTCGGCGACGAGGCACTGCGCCGCGGCTGGAGTCTGCCGGGACCCGGCCCGGACACCGGCAGGCGAGTGCTAATCATCGGCGCCGGGCCGTCCGGACTGTCCGCCGCCTATCAGCTGCGAAGGCTGGGCCATCAGGTGGAGATCCGTGACGGCGCCGCGCAACCCGGTGGAATGATGCGCTACGGCATCCCGACTTTCCGACTCCCCAGGGATGTGCTGGACGCCGAGATCGACCGGTTGTTGGCCCTGGGCATCACCTTTCGCGCTAACACCGCAGTGCACGACCTAGCGACCTTACTGGGCTATGACGCGATCTTCCTCGCCATCGGAGCGCAACTGGCACACCGCGCGTACGTGCCGGCCGCGCAGTCGGCCCGGATCCTGGACGCGTTGGATCTGCTCGGCGACACCGCGGCTGGCGCGCGACCCATGCTGGGCCGGCGGGTGGCGGTGTACGGGGGCGGCAACACCGCGATGGACGCCGCCCGCACGGCACGCCGGCTCGGCGCCGACGAGGCCGTGGTGATCTACCGGCGCACCCGGGACCGCATGCCGGCCAACGACATCGAGGTCGCCGAGGCGCTGGCCGAGGGCGTCCGGATGAGGTGGCTGGCCACCGTCAAGCACGCCGGCGCCGACAGGCTGACCATCGAGCGCATGGAGTTGGACGAGAACGGCGTCCCGCAACCGACCGGCCGGATCGAAGAACTGGCGGCCGACACCCTGGTCCTGGCGTTGGGCCAGGACATCGATCACACGCTCGTCGATTCCCTGCCGGACGTACGGATCGTCGACGGAGTGGTGCAGGTCGATGAACACATGATGACCGGCCACCCGGGACTGTTCGCGGGCGGCGACGCGGTGCCGTCGGCCAGGTCGGTGACGGTCGCGATCGGGCACGGAGCGGCCGCCGCCCGGAACATCGACGCGTGGCTGCGCGGAACGGTGGCCGAGCCGGCGCCGGCCGGCGAACTCGCCACCTTCGAACGGCTGAACACCTGGTACTACAGCGATGCTCCCGCATCCGTCCGGCCACAACTGGACGCCGCCCGCCGGATCACCGGCTTTGAGGAGGTGACCGGGACCCTGGATGCCGACACCGCGCTGTACGAGGCGCGCCGGTGCCTTTCGTGCGGCAACTGCTTCGGCTGCGACAACTGTTATGGCGTCTGCCCGGACAACGCCATCGTCAAAGTGGAGACAGGTCACGGCTACGCCATCGACCTGGACTACTGCAAGGGCTGCGGGCTGTGCGTCCTGGAATGCCCAGCCGGCGCCATCGACCTGATACCCGAACCCGACTGACGGCCGGGACCCTCACTCGGGCAGGTGGCCCACCTCGTTGACGGCCCACACCATGGTGCGGCCGTCCTGCTCCACGGTGAAGCCGGAGACCGACGCGGTGTCGATGCGCAGCCGGTAGGCGGCGGCGCTGGGCACCCCGAGTGCGTGCACCAGCACCATCTTCGTCACCGCCGCGTGGGTGACGATCACCACGGTGTGGCCGCGGTACCGCCGCACCAGGTCGGAGATCACCGGGACCACCCGCTCCCGCACGTCGGTGAACGACTCGCCGCCCGGCGGCCGGGCGTCGGGATCGGCGCGCCACACCGCGAACTGCTCCGGCCAGCGCTCGGCGATCTGCGCCGCGGTGCACCCGGACCACTCGCCG
>DASSTH010000446.1:0-2401 GCA_035708025.1 Nakamurella sp.
GGCATCAGCGGTTGGGTGGCGAACCATCGGGCTCGATCCGTGGACGGGTCGGTCCACCCCGACGTGGAGTTCGAGTCGGTCAAATTGGCGGTGGAGATCGACGGGCGGGAGTATCACGATCCGGAACTGGCTGCCCAGGCGTTCGAGGACGACCACGAGCGAGAACTGGCACTGGTGGCGGCCGGATGGACCGTGCTGCGCTTCACCGTGCGGCAGATCATGGAGCAGCCGGAGCGATTCCTCCAGCTGGTCCGCGACACGCTCGCTCGCCTCGTCGCCGCGCAGCGCGTGTGAGTCGGCCGCGGTGCGCGCCCGAGTTTTACTGCCCCCCGGCCTCCCGTTGAGTGAACCGCTCGCTGCAGATTTCGGCCGAATTCCGCGGCGAGCGGTGCAGTCAACGGCGCGTAGGGGCGTCCAGGGAGTGCAGTCAACGCGAAGGCGACTTGAGACGCAGGCGCGCGCCGAGAGGCGTCAGTCTGCCTCGGCGGCGCGGGCGATCCGGGTCATCTCCTCCCGGGAGATCACCTTGATGCGCTCGCGGGCCAGCGGCGCACCGGCCGCGGTCGCGGCCTCACCAAGGGTCCGCTCGTGCTGGTCCAGCCGGTCCCAGCCGGCGAAGTCCGTCACCGGCAGTCCCTTGGCGTCCAGCAGCGCGCGCACCGCGGCCCGGTCACGCTGCGGCGCGCGCTCCAGGTTCGGCACATCCGCCAGCAGGTTCGCCACCGTCTCGGCCGCGTCGGACTTGGTGTGCCCGATCAGGCCGACCGGTCCGCGCTTGACCCAGCCGGTCGCGTACAGGCCGGGCACCCGCTCGCCATCCTGGTCCAGCACCCGTCCCGCGGCATTCGGCAGCACATTGGCGCCCGAGTCCCAGGGCAGCTCGTCCAGCGGCTCGGACCGGTAGCCCACCGCGCGGTACACCGCCTGCACGTCCCAGTCGGTGAATTGCCCGGTGCCGCTGACGCTTCCGTCGCCGTTCAACTGTTGCCGCTCGGTGCGCAGCCCGGTGACGTGCTCGTCGCCCAGGAGCGCCACCGGGTTCTCCAGGAAGTGGATGTGGATCCGCCGGTGCGGCCCCGGGGTCGGCTCCCGCAGCGCCCATTCCGACAGCACGTCCACCACCATGCGCAGCGACTTCGAGCCGGCCAGCGCCTTCTCCGACGCCTCGTCGAACTCCATCCCGGCGGGGTCCACCACCGCCTGCACGTTGGGGGAGCGGTCGATGTCCCGCAGTTCCACCGGGGTGAACTTCGCCTGCGCGGGGCCGCGGCGGGCGAACATGTGCACGTCCGTCACCGTGGAGTTGCGCAGCACGGCGTGCACGTGCTCGGGGATCTCGGTGTACAGCAGCTCGTCGCCGGTGCGGGCGAGCAGCCGGGCCACATCCAGGGCGACGTTGCCGACCCCGATCACCGCCACCGACGTGGCGTGTGTCAGGTCCCAGGCCTGCTCGCGGTCCGGGTGGGCGTCGTAGAAGGCCACGAAGTCGGCGGCGCCGTGGCAGCCGGGCAACTCGATGCCGGGCAGGTCCATCGCCTTGTCCCGCTCGGCCCCGGTCGCCACGATGATCGCGTCGTAGTACTGGCGCAGTTCGTCGATCTTGACATCCACGCCGACGTGCACGTTGCCCAGGAAGTGGATGCGCGGGTTGGTCATCACCTGGTGCAGCGCCACGATGATCTGCTTGATCCGCGGATGGTCCGGGGCCACTCCGTACCGGATCAGCCCGTACGGGGTGGGCAGCCGGTCGAAGATGTCGACGGTGACGTCGGGGTCGGACTTGCACAGGATGTCGGCGGCATAGATGCCGGCCGGTCCGGCCCCGACGACGGCCACCCGTAGTGGCAGGGACATCCGCTACTCCTCCATGCGATCCGCGCCGGCCGGACGCTGCCGCGTCTGCCGGAGCACCTGGCGCCGAGGCGGGCATCGCAACCCGGTGGTGCGGTGCCGGTCATGACGACACCGCGGTGCGGCGCCCGCGCAACCCTTCCAGGCTACCGGGGAGCGGGGTCGGCCCGGTCCAGGCCACCGCCCGCCGGGGTCGCCGCGGCTGATCGCCGCCATGGACTCGCCACCGCGTCCAACGCCGCCCTCGGGGCCCGAGCCGCCCGGGACCCGCTGCCCGCTCCTGCCGCCCCGGGGCTGCCGGAGAGGTTATCGTCGGGTGGGGTTGTTGGTGCTGATGTGACGGGTGTGACGGGCATCCCGTCGCCCACCGGAGGGAGTGGTCCGATGGCGCGCGCGGTGCTGCGGCGATCCCGACGCGCGGCGGTGGCGGGGGTGTTGCTGGCCGCCGGGTTGCTGGTCGCCGGCTGCTCGGCGCTGGGGCTGGACGACCAGGGCCCGGTGGATGCGACCATCGTCACCTCCGCGGCGTCGGTCGCCGCCCAGACCGCCC
>DASSTH010000447.1:0-2572 GCA_035708025.1 Nakamurella sp.
CGCCGACGGCTGGTCCGTCACCCCCACCTGCTGGTTCGTGCGCGACTTCATCGCCGAGCACCGGCAGTACCAGGACCTGGTGGCCTGAGCCTTCCCGCCACGCGTCCTGCCACCCTCCCGCCGCTCGCTGACTGGCCACCCGTCCCGCTGCTGGTTGACTGCACCGCCTGCCGCGCTTGGGGCATGGATTTCGCGGCGCGCGGTTCACTCAACACGCGCGCGACGATGATCCATGCAGGAACCGGGCGCGCTCACACCTCGGCGAGCGGCACCTCGGGATCGGCCAGCTTGGCCAGGTCGACCGCCCGGCCGGACCGCACAAGCGCCGCGATGTCGTCGGCCACGTCCCAGACGTTGACGTTCATGCCGGCCAGCACCCGCCCGGCCGCGGTCCAGAACACGATGAACTCGCGCCCCTCCCGATTGCCGCGGTAGACGATGCGGTCGAAGGGCTCGCCGCCGAGGTCGCCGGTGAACTCCATCCCCAGGTCGTACTGGTCGGTGTAGAAGTACGGGATGTGGTCGTAGCCGACCTGTTGGCCCAGCATGGATTTGGCCGCGGCCGGCCCCTGGTTCAATGCATTGGCCCAGTGCTCCACCCGGATCCGGCGACCCAGCACGGGGTGCTCGGCGTTCGCGACATCGCCTGCGGCGTAGATGTTCTCGTCCGAGGTGCGCAGCGCAGCATCCACCAGCACGCCGTTGTCGACCGCGAGACCGGCATCCACCGCGAGCTCGTCCATGGGGCGCGCCCCCACCCCGACCACCACCAGGTCGGCCGGCACCGTCAGCCCGCCGTCGGTGCGCACGCCCGTCACCGCCGTGCCGTCGCCCAGGATCTCCGTCACCCCGGTGCCCAGGCGCAGGTCGACGCCGTGCTCGCGGTGCAGATCGGCGAACATCCCGCCCAGCTCGTCGCCGAGCGCGGCGCGCAGCGGGGCGGGCTGCGGCTCGATCACGGTCACCTCGTTGTGATAGCCCCGGGCCGCGGACGCGACGTCCAGGCCGATCCAGCCCGCCCCGACCACCACCACCCGCTTGTCGCCGGCGGACAGCGCCTGCTTGAGCGCGTCGGAGTTCCGCTTGGTGCGTAGGTAGTGCACGCCGTCCAGGTCGGCCCCTGGGGCCCGGAGCTTGCGAGGCGCCGAACCGGTTGCCAGCAGAAGCTTGTCGTATCCCACGGTCGATCCGTCGGACAGCGCCACGGTGCGCCCGGCCCGGTCGACCGCCGTGGCCCGGACTCCCTCCCGCAGGTCGATCTTCTGGTCGCGGTACCACTGCTCGTCGTGCACGAAGATCACGTCGTCGGCGTCCGACCCGGTCAGCACGCCCTTGGACAGCGGCGGCCGCTCGTACGGCGGCACGTCCTCGGCGGTGATCACCACGACGTCGCCGTCGAAGCCCTCGCCGCGGAGTGTCTCCGCGGCCTTGGCGGCGGCCAGCCCGCCACCGACGATCACCATCGAGGTCACGTTGCCCATGATGTGCTCCGCTCTTCGCTTGTGGGGTCCGCGCCGAGTTCGAGGCGGCCCGCGCTTGTTCCGGCTCCGGTCAGCATCGGCTCCCGGCACCCGTGGTCAGTTCCGGCTCCTGGTCAGTGCCAGGAACTCCTCCCGGCATCGCTGATCGCTGCGCACGGTGCCGCGCAGGGCCGAGGTGACGGTCCGGGTACCGGCCGCCCGCACCCCGCGCAGCGACTGGCACAGGTGCTCCGCCTCGATCACCACGCCGACGCCGACCGGGTCCAGGTTCTCGGTCAGCCAGTCGGCGATCTGTGCCGTCAGCCGCTCCTGGACCTGCAGGTCTCGGGCGAACATCTCGGCCACCCTGGCCAGCTTGGAGATGCCGAGGATGCGGTCGCCCGGCAGGTATCCGATGTGCGCGACCCCGACGAACGGCAGCAGGTGGTGCTCGCACAGCGAGTGGATCGGGATGCCGACGGCCACCACCATCTCGTCGTAGCCCTCGTCGTTGGGGAACGTGGTCAGGTCGAAGTCGACCGGCGTGGTGAGCTCCAGCAGGGCGTCGGCCACCCGCCGCGGGGTGTCGGCCAGGTGCAGGTTGGCCGGATCCTTGCCCAGGGCGGCCAACAGGTCGGCCACGGCGCGTTCGGCGGCCCGCCGGTCCGGCAGCCGGTGATCGGCCGGATCGGGTCGTCGGACCCTGCGACGCAGGACGGTGACGGGACTCCCGGCGCCGGCGTGTTCGGCGGTGACGGGACGTGCGGGCCGGGCCCGTTCGGCGGTGACGGGCCGCCCGGAGCCGGCGCGATCGCCGGCCGGCGACTCCCCGCTGGATCGGTCGCCGGCCTGCGCGTCGCGCGTGGTGGCCGCTACGGAATCGATGGCCGTCACCTCATCTGCAAGGGTCACGTGTTCACCGTAGGACGAGATTAGCTCTTTCGTCAACTCTGTTTGTTGATAGAGTGTGCGACGTGGACGAGCAGCCGCTGTCGCAGCGCGTGGCGGCGGTGACGGCGCTGGATGAGCCTATCCGCCGGGCGATGCTGGAGTTCGTCGCACGTAGCCCCGAACTTGTCTCCCGGGACGCCGCGGCCACGGCCTTCGCGCTC
>DASSTH010000448.1:0-6823 GCA_035708025.1 Nakamurella sp.
GGCGCCAGTCGCTGCTCGGTCAGGACCGCGAGGGTTCGCACGCGGTCAACACAACCACACCACTTCCGATCCCGACCGGCGACGGCGGGAGGGCACGATCGGGGTGGACGGCTATTCTGGCCCGACAGCGCGGCGGCACGACCCATCGGGCATCGAGCGAGTCGTGCCGCGCGGCGCCTCGGTCCGCGAGCGCGCCACGGTGGTGCGTACGCGCACTGGGCGGCTCGACCCGCACCAGTTCCGGGAGGGTAGCGGTGGGCAACAGGTATCAGGCTGTTATCGACCCGGCTGCAACCAACAACACCCATTCCTCTCTGGTTCGCCTGACCGGGACGGATCGCGCGGTCTTGGAATTGGGCGCCTCGTCGGGCTACATGACGCGGCTGCTGCAGGAACGCGGCTGCACCGTGACGGCGATCGAGAACGATCCGGCCGTCGCTGGCGAATTGGCCGCGGTGGCCGATACCGCGGTGATCGCAAACCTGGAGGATCCGGCCGCCTTGGACTCGGTGCCAGGCCCGTTCGACGTGGTGCTCGCCGGGGATGTGCTGGAGCACCTGCGGGACCCGGACCGGGTGCTGCAGCAGGCGGTGGCGCGGCTGGCCCCGGACGGCGCGGTGGTGCTGTCGGTCCCGAACATCACGCACTGCGACCTGGTGCTGTCGCTGGCGCAGGGGCAGTTCCGCTACCGGGACACCGGCCTGCTGGACGCCACTCACGTGCACTTCTTCACCTATCAGACGCTGCTGGAGATGCTGGAACGGGCGGGCTTGGTCCCGGTCGCCGTCGAGCGGACGGTGGTGCCGGCGTTCGAGAGCGAGCTGGCGGTCTCCCGGGAGTCTGTCGACCCGGCGGTTCTGGAGGAAGTGCTGCGAGTGCCCGAGTCGCAGACCTACCAGTTCGTGGTCAAGGCGGTCAGGGCCCCGGCCGCCCCGGAACAGCAGGTCTTGAGCCGAGCTGCCCTGGATGTACACGAGCGCTTGATCGAGGAGTCCCGGCGAATGCCCCGGCGATCGACGGCCGGAGCGCTGGCGGAGCAGTTGGCAACCGTACAGGGATTCCTCAGCAGGGCCGAGCGGGATCGGGACACCGCCCGTCGACAGGTCACTGACCTCACCGCCGAACTGCAGGCAGCGCACGATCACCTCACCGCTGTGCGGCACGAACGCGACGCCGACCAGGCCGAGCTGCAGGCCATACGCGACCGGAATGCGGAAACGGCCACCCAGATCGCCGATCTGGAGGCCGAGCTGATGGAGGTTCGCGGCCAGTTGCGGCAGGCCTGCGCGGCCGAGTCGGAACGAAATAGGCTGCGCGAGCAGGCCGACCGGGACCGCCGCACCATCGACCTGCTGACCGCCGAGCTCATGCAGTCCCGTGCGGCCGCCGGGAATCCGATGGACCCGCGGACCGTGGACCGGATCGTCGCCGACCAGCGCGCCGAATTGGCCGCGGCCGACCAGGACCGGCTGCTGCTGGCGGAGATCCGCTCGTCCCGCTCCTATCGCGCGGTCCTCGGCTACCGACGTCTAGTGGAGCGAGTAGCGCCTTCGGGCAGCGCGCGTCGCCGGGCGTTTTGCGCGTTGACCAGGGCGGGACGCGGGACCAGGACGGCCTGATCCCGAACGGGATTCGTCGAATACTCGCTGAGCCGGCGGCCTTCTCTGACCAGGTCAGCGGCCCTGCAGCGGGCTGTTCCGCACCGGACGTCCCGGACCGTCGAGCAAATCGACCAGCACGGCTCGCGCTGCGTCCGCGGAGAACCGGGCTTCCAACAGGTGCTGTCCGGCGCCGGCCAGCGTCCGCCATAGTTCGTCGTCGTCGATCAGTCGGATGATGGCCTTGGCGAAGTCATCGGCGTTGTCCGCGATCAGCACGTCCGCACCGTCGGTCAGGTCCATACCCTCGGCCGCGATGGAGGTGACGACGACCGGCACCCCGTACTCGATCGCCTCCGCCACCTTGCCCTTGATGCCCGCTCCGAAGCGCAGCGGGGCGATGGCGACCCGCGCCCCGGCGTACACCGGTTCCAGGTCGGCGACCCAGCCGACGGCCTGGACGCCGTCCCCATCCAGTGCGGTGACCTCGATCGGCATGTTGGAGCCGATCAGGTCAAGGGTGGCACCCGGACTGGTCGAGCGGACCAGCGGCATGATCTCCTGCGCGGCCCAGCGCGCCGCGTCCACGTTCGGGAAGTGCTGGTATCCGCCGACGAACACCACGCCGCCGCGTCCGGCGGGGTCGGGTTCGGTGACCACCGGCCGGTGGATGTTGGACAGCACCCGGACGTCCACGGTCGGCTCGATCTCGGCCAGCAGCGCCTGCTCCGCCTTCGAGACGACCAGGCAGACGTCGGCGGCGCGCATGGCGGCGGACTCCTTGGCCCACACCAGGTCAGCGCGCCTGGCCTGCTCGGCCGACTGCTCGAACGACGCACGCCGGTGCTGCCGCAGTGCGTGCAGGTCGACGGTGTCGTAGATCAACAGGGCCTGGGGCGCGTGACGGTAGACGCATTCGAAGTATTGCCACGCCACGTTCGGCCGGCACAACAGTACGGCCTCCAGCAGGCCGCCGGCTTCGCCGAAGAACCGCTGCTGATCCTCCTCGGTGACCAGGACCGTGACTCCCCGGCGCTCCAACTCCTGGGCGTAGGGCTGGATGGCCTGTCGCTCGGCCGGCGCGAACACCACGTATCGGCCCATGGCGAGCAGGATGTCGATGATCGCCGACATCCGTCTGGATCCCGAGTCCCGGTCGGGTGTGGGCACATTGGCGTCGACGATCAGCACCAGGCCGCCGCCGGTACGGTGCCGGGCGCGCCACAGGTCCGCGGCGTCGCGCATCGAACCATGCCCCTCCAGCACCCGGCGCCACTTGCGCAGGAAGACATGCCGGTTCACGGCCTGGAATCGCTTGAGCCCGCCGGTGTCATCCTGGCCGTGCGTCAGGCCCTCGGCGTGGGTGACGACCGATTCCGGCTGCACCACCACCCGAAAACCGGCCTGCCGCACCGCAAAGCACAGGTCGGTGTCCTCGTAGTAGGCCGGCGCGTACTTGGTGTCGAAACCGCCCAGATCGTGGAACACGTTGGCGCGCACCGCGATCGAGGCGCCGGAACAGTAGTCGACGTCACGTACCGCGCGCACCCGTGCGTCGTCGGCGGCCCACCCACGGCCGTAGTTCCATCCGGTGGCGTCCTGCCATATGATGCCGCCCGATTCCTGGACGGCGCCGTCGGCGCCCAACAGCAGGGAGCCGACCAGCCCGATGCGCTGGTCGGATGCCAAGGTGTCCAGCAACGCGTCCAGCCACTCCGGATGCACGACGGTGTCGTTGTTCAGAAACACCAGGACATCGCCCGCCGCCTGGGCGGCACCGAGGTTGCAGGCACCCACGAATCCCAGGTTCTCCGGGGTGCGCACCGCGCGGATGCCGGCCCACCCCGACAACCGCTCGGCGGTGTCGTCGGGCGAGCAGTCGTCGACCACGATGATCTCCGCGCTGTGCCGGGATTCCAGCGCTGCTAAGGACTCCAGGCAGTCGGCGGTGGCGGCCCAATGGCCGTGCACCGGAATGATGATCGACGCGTCCGGACGTGCGGACGGAGCGACCGGCACTGCCCGCCCGCCCGTCATGCTGATCACCCGCTCGCGTGTCCGCGCGTCACCCCGCGCCGGTCCGGTAGGGAGAGTACCGGATCCCAGGGCCGGTGGAACCGCGCCGCGCGATCAGTGCGTGGCGGGATCCAGGTCGGCCACCGACAGCGGGTTCACGTAGGGGTCGTGCAGCATGTCGAACGCCCAGCGGCGTTGGATGGCCTCGGTCTCCTCGATGGTGACCACCGGTATCCGGGATTGCGATTCGAAATGATGCAACACCGCGTGCGGGGTGTACACGATGCGCCGGCCGGTGGCGCGGATCTTCAGGCAGAGGTCCACGTCGTTGTAGCTGGCCGGCAGGTCCTCCCAGAATCCCCCCACCTCGGAGAAGATCCGGGCGGAAAGCACCATGCACGCGGCCGTCACTCCCACTCGCTCGCCGCAGACCTGCGCCAGCCCGCCGAGTTCGATGCTGTCGGCCGCACACCGGAACAACGCATGCCCGGGCCGCCCGGACGCCATCCGGTGCCCGGCGTGCTGCAACGTGCCGTCGGCGAACAACAGCTTCGCGCCGACTGCACCCACGCCCGGCTCCCTGGCCAGCGCGACCATCTCGGACAACCAGTCGGCGGTGTCGATCTCGATGTCGTCGTTGAGGAAACACAGGTACTCGCCGGAGGCCGCCAGGCCGCCGATGTTGCACTTGCGGGAGAAGTTGAACTCTCCGGAGTACCGCACCAGCCGCACCGGGTGCGCGCCCGGCCGCGACAGTGTTTGCACGACGTCCGGCGGGGTGTCGGCGTCGTACACCACGACGATCTCCAGATCGGGATAGCGGCGCGAGGCCTGCAGTTGGTCGACCAGCGCCACCACATGACGGCGTGGCATGCCGTAGACCAGGGAGGCGACCCCGCGGGTGGGGATCACGATGCTGACCGATGGCTCGTCGGCCCGCCGGCGCACCACTCGCTGGCCCATCGGGCGGCCCCGGGTGTCGATGGGCCGCACCTCGGTGATCGGGATGCCGGTCCGGCGACAGTGATCGGCCACCACGGCGCAACGGTCGCCCGGATCCCCGTCGATCCAGGGGGCGGGTGGCGGCTCCGGCACCGGGGAGCGCAGGTAGTACGGGCCGGCCAGATGCACCGGGTCGCCACAGCGCTCGGCGACGCGCAGCACCAGGTCGTACCACTGCGCGGAGCCGGCCGCCGGATCGGGCCAGTCGAGTTGCGCCACCATGGCGGCCGGCAGCACCGCGCTGCGCACCGCGTATGGCTGGGACCGGAGCATCTCCGGCCCGTATCCGCCCTTGCGCCACTCCCGGTGCCCGTTGCCGTCGGCGAACGGCCACGCCTCGTCGGTGTACAGCCACGGCCGCACCGCCAGCGCGGCGCGGAACGCGGCCACGGCGCCCGGGTCCAGCCCGTCGCCGGGCTGCAGTTGGCACAGGTGGTCGGCGCGAGTCGACCGGACCGCGAGCGGCAGGTACTCAGCGGGGTCGACGCCCGAGCCGTCCAGCACCGTGATGCGCGGTTCGAAGGCCGCGAAGTCGGACAACTCGGTCAGCAGTGCCCGCCCGCCGGCCACCACGACGGTCCACTGCCAGCGGGTGTCGGTCTGCGCGATCAGCGACTGTGTGGTGGCGGCGAACCCGGCATTGTCGTGCGCGACGCCGACGGCCCCGAGCAGGGCGCGAAAGGTCATGGCAGTAGCGTCCCCGCTTCTGGTCGGCTGGAAGCCCCGTTCATACCGGGCGATCGCGACGCCATCAGCGGTGCCGCAGCAACCGCGCCCACGGTGACTCGCCGGCCTCGGCGGCCGAGAGCCGCTCCGCCACGGCCTCCAACTGCGTCTGCAGGTCGGCAACCTGCCCCCGCAGCGCGGCGATCTCGGCGTCCCGGGGATCCGGATCCGCCGTTGTCATCGGCTCCCGTTCGCCGCGGGCCTGCTCCAGGTCGACCCGCAGGCCCTCGATGATCAGCGTCAGCCGCGCGACATCCGCGCGCCGCTCCCGCTCCACCTCGTCCGCAGTCGCCCGAGCGCTGCCGGCTTCCGCCTCCAAACCCTTGATCCGGTCCCGCAGCCGGAGCGCCACGTGATCGGGCAGCGCGGCCAAAACGTCCTCGTACGACCGATCGATGTCCGCGCCTTGATACGGGACACCCGCGGAATCCGGCTCGGCCTCGTCGGGGGCGGCGGCAGCGGTCTGCGACGCGGCGCCGTCGCCCGCGATGCTCGGTCCGGCCATGGGGACGTTCTACCATGACGGGCGGATTCACGGCTGCCCGGCGACCTGCCCGCACAGCAGCTGCTGCCGGCGCCCCTCTTGGTGCCTCTTGTCGGAAGGAACTGCCATCTCCATGTCCACCGCTGCCGACCGGCCGCCAGTGCCGTCATCGGCCACGGCCGGACCGTCCGGGGGGGACCCGTCCGCCGGCCTGTCGATCGCCAGGTGGCGCCGGACCTCGGCCGGCGAACTGCTGATCAACCTGACCATGCGGGACATCCGCAGCCAGTACAAGCGCACCGTGCTGGGCCGGCTGTGGTCGTTCGTCAACCCGCTGGCCACCATCGCCATCTTCTGGTTCGTGTTCGGTGTGGTGTTCGAGATGCAACCGCCCGCCGGGAACACCTCCGGGCTGCACTCCTACCCGCTGTACCTGACGGCCGGATTGATCCCCTGGACCTTCATCTCCAGTTCGATCACCAGCGGCATGACGGCCCTGACCACCAACGCCGGCTTGCTCACCAAGGTGTACTTCCCGCGGCACGTGCTGGTGGTGTCCACGGTGCTGTCCCTGGGCGCCACCTTCTTGATCGAACTGAGCGTCGTCACCGCCATCATGTGGGCGTTCGGCGGACCCCGGGTGTTGATCTTCATACCCGGCGTGCTGATCATGACCGTGATCACCGGCGTGTTCTGCACGGGTATCGCGCTGATGCTGTCGGTGGCGCTGGTGTACTTCCGGGACACCCAGCATTTCGTGGGCATCTTCATGCAGATCTGGTTCTACGGCAGCGCGATCATCTACTCCTTCGAGATCCTGCTGCCCAAGCTGGAGGCCGCGGCCAACCACGTGATCATCTTCGGGCACCCGTTCCCGTTCACGTTCCTGTTCCGCCTGAACCCCGCGGTACGGATCACCAACTGCTACCGGTCGATGCTGTACGACTTCGAGTTGCCCAGCTGGTCGGACCTGGTGGGCAGCATCGCCTGGGCGGCG
>DASSTH010000449.1:0-7218 GCA_035708025.1 Nakamurella sp.
TGTCAGGTCCATGCCGTTGCCTCCTGGGTGGTCCCGCCGTGTTCGTCCAGCCTCGCACGGTGATCCGTCGGTCGCTGCGTCCGGGTGGCATCCCGGAAGAGCGGTGACGGGATACCCCGCGGCCGCTCGCTACCATGGTCAGGCCCGGGATACCGGGCGCCGGTGGAGGGGCTCACCGGGCACCGCCCGAGCGAGCGGACGGTGACAACAGCGGCTGCGTGGGCGAGGCGCAGGCGAGCCTGGCCTGTCGTGACCACGTCGCGGGGCCGGCGCGTGGAGCGCCGAGCCAACCATCGGACACTGCCGCCAACGGTCCCTGCCCAGAGGCGAGCTTCGGCGCGCGGGTAGGAGGAGTTCCATGGCGGTGGCGCGGGCAGCCGGACCCGTCGAGCCGAGGCCGGTGCCTGCGGGCCGGCGCATCCTGGGACGCGATCCGCGCGAACTGGCGGCGGTCTTCCTCGGCGGCGCGATCGGCGGCGGGCTGCGGGCGCTGTTCGAGGCGCTGTTCCCCACCACCGCCGGGCACTGGCCCTGGCCCACCTTCGCGGCCAACGTCGCCGGCGCGATCCTGCTCGGGTACGTCACCACCCGGCTGCAGGAGCGGCTGCCGTTCACGCCGTACCGTCGCCCGCTGCTGGGAACCGGGGTGTGCGGCGGCCTCACCACCTTCTCCACCATGCAGGTGGAGCTGCTGGACATGATCGACGCCCACGAGTACGGGCTGGCGGTCGGCTATCTGGCCGCCAGTGTCGGCGCCGGGTTGATCGCCGTGCACCTCGCCACCCGCCTGGTCCGGCGGGTCCGGGTGACGCGGTCGTGACAGCGCTGGTGTGGGTCGGGACGCTGGCCGCCGGTGGTGTCGGCGCCGTCCTACGGTTCCTGATCGACGGAGCGGTGGGTCGCCGCACCGGCACCGCCTTCCCGTTCGGCACGCTGGCGGTGAACCTGTCCGGCGCGGTGCTGCTGGGCCTGCTGTCCGGGCTGCTGTTGCCGGCAGATGTGGCCCTGATCGTCAGCACCGGCGCCGTGGGCTCCTACACCACGTTCTCCACCTGGATGCTGGAGACCCAGCGATTGGCCGAGGAGCGGCAGACCCGTTACGCCGCAGCAAACCTGCTGTCGTCGATGGTGCTCGGTCTGGCCGCCGCGGCGCTCGGCCGATGGCTCGTCACCGGCTGGTGAGCACCGCGGAGTGCCGCAGATCGGCCGACACGGATCAGTAGTCGTGCCGGGCCAGCCGGAACCCGCCGCGGCGCGAGCCGGGCTGTGCCGAGAGCAGGGCCGGGACCATCTCGCTGGTGACCAGGCCGTGATCGGCGGTGATCTCGTCGACCAGGTCGAACGCCGCCTCGATGCGAGTCGGGTCATCCACGATGACGGTCGTCACCGGCACCCGGCGACGCAGTTGCAGGAATCGGTCGCCGTGCGGTGGGTGGCCGCCGTGGAACCCCCACACCCCTCGCAGCGCGGTGGCACCGCGGGCCGCGCCGGTGGAGCGGAGCGCCCGGATCAGCGACCGGTGCACCGGATCACCGTGGTACAGAGTGGATTCCGAGGTGTAGACCATGACCTTCTGCCAGAGCGCCAACCCGTCGGAGTCGATACCCGGCAGCGCGTGCGGCCGCTCCAGCAGCACACCGTCACGCTTGCACACCCGGACCCGTTCCACGGTGAGCATCGGCCGGCCAAGCAGCATGCCCAATTCCGGCAACACCGCGGCGACTCGTTCGCCGCTGCCCACCGCGATGATCATCGTCGGCACGTCGGCATTCCGGTCGAAGAACCTCGCCCGTTCCCGGCGGCCGTGCGACGTACCGTCGACGCCGAGGAACACCGAGGCACCGGCCAGCCCGCGCCGGTGCAGCAGATCGCACACCGCCAGGTACGCCGGCAAGTGTTCGACGCGGTCCTGCCGCCCGACATAGACGGTCAGTTTGGTGGCCTCGTGGAGTTCCTCCGGCAGGGCGATCGGACCGAGCTCCCCGCGCAGCAACCGGGCACGCTCGACGGTGACCAATCCGCGCAGCCGCAACCGATCGACGTCGTCCAACAGCGGTCCGATGCGGTCGGTCGTGTCCACCGCCACGGCAACCAGCGGTGGATCCTCGGACAACGAGAGCGACTGATCGGTGCGCAGGTGGTGCCGGATGCCGAAGCCCTCCATGCCGCGCAGCAGGATGCTGGTGGCGATCCGGTGCCGGCCGAACAGTTCCATCAGATCGTTGGCGAGGTAGCCGCCCGAACCGGACGGGCTGCGTTCCCCGAAATAGACCGTCAGCTTGCGGGAATCCTCGCCCGCGCCGCCGATCGGCTCGCCACCACCGGGCGCATCGGCGGTGTCTGGGAACGGCCGATTCACGGCCGTCAGGGTACCCGGCCGGCCCGCCATCAGCCGGTGGAGCAGTCCAAGCCCGGTCCCACAGCGCTAGCCTGGACGGCGTGGCAGCCAGGGCCGGCAGCGGCGAGCCGGGGGCGGCGCGGTTCGTGCCGGACTCCCGCGACATCGGCGAGTTGGCGTCGGCCGCGGAACACTGCGAGGGCTGCGAGTTGTACCGGGACGCCACCCAGACCGTCTTCGGTGCCGGTCCACGGTCCGCGAGGGTGATGCTGGTCGGCGAACAGCCCGGCGACCAGGAGGACCGCGCCGGTGAACCGTTCGTCGGCCCGGCCGGTCGAGTGCTGGACCGCGCGCTCGCCGACGCGGGCATCGTCCGGGACGACGCCTACGTCACCAATGCGGTCAAGCATTTCCGGTTCAAGAGCACCGCATCGGGTAAGCGGCGGATCCACCAGAAGCCCAGCGCCGGGAACGTCTCGGCCTGCCGACCGTGGCTGGCGGCCGAGTTGACCGCGGTACAACCGACGGTGCTGGTGATCATGGGGGCGACAGCGGCACAGTCGTTGCTCGGCAACCAGTTCCGGGTGACCCAACACCGCGGGGAGTTGCTGGAGTGGCCGCCGGCCGACGGCCCGTTCGCCGGTGACCACACGGCGGTGGAGCACGTCATCGCCACCGTGCATCCGTCGTCGGTGCTGCGGGCCGACGAGGAGTCCCGGCGAGCGGCGTATGACGCGCTGGTGGCCGACCTGCGGGTGGTGGCCGGAGTTCTCGGCTGAGCGCCTGACTCCGCCCCCGCCGGGCCCGCCCTGGTCTGCGGATTGTGCACAACTCGGTCGACCGGCGCAACGACTGCCCTAGCGTCCCGGTTATGAACCGGGGGGTGTGGCCGTGACGGTCGACCGTGGCGACGCCGCCTTCCTGCTCGGCGGCGATCCGGACCAGATCGCGGCGTCAGCCGCCGCACGGGCATCCAACGAGTGGCCGGCCGTCACCGCTGCCGCTCGACACTGCCTCGCCGCCTTGGTGATCGCCGGCGGCTGGGTCGGGCCCGACGCGCCCGGTCGGTAGCGTCGGCGACCTCGCAGCCGGAAATCACGAACGGCGGAAACGGGCCGTGCCGCGGCGAGGACCTGTGTCGCCGGTTACAACCCGAGGGCGGCACGCAACCGGTCCGGTTGCATCGATCCGGGTCCGGCGTCGATGTCGTCGAAGCTGTCCAGCAGCCGGACCAGGTCTTCCCGACGGGTGGGGTCGTCGGCGGCCTGTCGCGGGGTCGCCCCACCGAGCGCAGGCAGCGACATGTCCAGCCACTGCTGCTCATAGTCTCGCGCGTAGTCCGCCAGCAGCGCCTGCACCTCGGGGGCGTCCTCCAGGTCCGGGCCGGCCCCATCACCCGCCGGATCGGGTATCCCACCGCCAGAGGCCGCCCGCCGCATCATCTCGGCAGCCGGCATTCTGTCCGTATCGATCAGGGTGAGCCCGGCGATGTTCGCCACCTCGCGCTGCAGCGACCGGAACCGCCGCTCGTTCATGGCCGTCACGGTGAGTTCGTTCGGGCCCAATTCCAGCGACCCCAACACCGCGGGACGCTTGCTGTCTCCGTCGGACCGGGACCACCGGTCTTCGCCATCACGGTCGAACCGCTGGTCCAGTTCGGCCGTCACCGCGGGAAGGTCATCCACCCGGTAGTGCGCGGTGCAGACGACCATCGGTTCGCCGTCAATGGTCCGCATCTCCGGCGGCGCGAACCGGGCCGTTGCGAAGTCGACCAGCTCCTCGGGACCGGCGTCCTCCTCGGCCAGGGCGTCGCACAACTCCAGCGCGGCCTGCTCCATGGACATGGGCAGCGGCTCACCTCCGCCGAAGATCTGCCAGCTGTCCCCCACCGGCACCACGCGCATCAGCAGCCGATGCCCTCGCCGCACCGACCGGCTGGCGGTCCGCTCGGCGACGTCACGACGCTCCCCGGTACGCAGGTCACGGACGCGGAATCCCTGGCCCACCCGCACCTCTTCGACCTCGAACACCGAGCGCTGCACATCGAGCCACGACTCCGCCAGCGCCCGCTCGTCGTCCGGCAGCAGGTGTCCCCGCTCCTGCAGGAACTCCAGCGCCGCACCGCCTTCGAACAGCACCGCGTCCAGCACCAGTGGATCCCGCAGCGCGCTGAGCAAGGCGAACTCCGACGTGTCAAATGCGCTGCGGCGCTCGGCCAGGTCCATGAGCAGATACCGGAAGGGGCCCTCGCCCGCGAAGGTGGTCATCTTGCGGTACAACCAACCGGCCCGCGACTCCAACGGCAGGGCCTCCTTACCGAGATGGCACACCTTGTACTTGCGTCCCGATCCGCACCAGCAAGGCTTGTTGCGGCCAAGATCCGCACGAGCCGGGCTGTGCAATCCCTGCAGGAACACCAACTCCTCGTCGTCGTCCGGCGCACCCGCCCGGCGCAGCAGCGAGATCGCCCGTTCAGCGTCGCCGCGATCGGCGGCATACCGGGCCAGGTCCTCCAGCACCGGGGGCCAGTCGGACTGGAGTCCCCGCGCATGTTCCAGATCCGCCTCGGCGAGGTCGGCACGGCCGAGCCGCTCCTCGCACCGGGCTCGCACCCAGCGCAGCGCCACCCGGGCGCCGCGCGGCGCCACCGGCTCCCAGGCCCGCGCCAACGCACCCAGCACCACGGCCGGCTCACGGTCGAGACCCAGCGCATCGGCCAGCAGTGCCTGCGCGGTCTCGGGATCCTGCAGGAGCGCCGTCGACGCCACTATCGATGAGCTGCCCTGCCCGACGGACAGGTCGCCGCCGAGCATCGCACCGGACAACCCGGCGAGGGATGGCAGGGCCGCGCCGCGCCGGTCCGATCGGATGTCCACGACCGGTGCCAGCACCTGATCCGGCGGATTGCCGGGCTCAGTAGCGTCGGCAGGCCGGGTCCCGCCTCCAACGTCCACGGCATCGCCGGGGCCGGCAGCATGGTCGGAGACCCCGCCGACACCGCCGGCATCGGCGGCGTCCGCCGCACCGTGGTGGGCGAAAGTGGGCACCGTTCCGGGCTGGTTCAGCCCGAGCTCGTCGGTCGGGGCGTCGCGCGCCGCATCGGCCAGGGTCCGCACCAGGGTGCTGATGGTGGACACGGTCATCGCGTTCTCGATCGGGATCCGGTAGATGCTCGCGAGGCCGGCGACATCCTTGGCCGTGTGCCAGGCGTCGACGTCCGTGCCCTCGGCGGCCACGTCACCGTCCACCGTGATGAACCCCGACTCGCCGAGCAGTTCCCCCAGCGGCGTCAATGGCTCGGTGAACAACGTGGCGTCGCGGTCGCACAGTTCGGCCACCAGTTCGTCGATCGGGACCGGCATGGGTGGCGTGGGGTCGTCGTCGTCACGGCCGCGGCTGAACTCGCCGATCAGCGTGCCGATCCGGTCGGCCAGATCTGCTGGGCCACGGTCCGGCTGCACGACGGACACCCGAGCTCCGTCGCCGGACACCGTCAGCCCGACCACCGAACCGGGCTCACAACCGGACAGCGTCCCCGGCGGCACCGCCACCACGTCGTCGGGCTCGAAGTCGGCGGCGACCAGCCCCTCATAGCGCTCGAGATGGACATCGGAGCCCCATTCCGCGGCACCGCCGGACATCTCCAGGGCATCCGAGCCGTAGTCCAGCAAGGGAGCCAGCATCAGCAGGTCGGGATCTGCCGACAGCACATCGTGCGCGATCTCGAGTTCGGTCAGCCGATGCGTGAAGGTCCGGCCGGCGAGTATGCCATCCAGCAGACCGTGCCGGCCGTCCAGCAGGCAGACCACCAGAGTGAGCTCGTCGTCCTCGTGCAGTAACTCATCCAGTGAATTCTCGGTCAAGCGAGCCCCCGCCCGGATCGCCTCGGACAACAGCGCCGGAGTGTCCAATGGGCCGCGTTCGAGAAGGATCTCGCGCACGGTGTGGGCCGCGGAGTTCGGCATGCCCGACAGTATCGTCAGTGGACACCCGCGTGCGCCAACGGCTCGACCGGTACGGGGACGTTGGGCGGCCCGCGTCCGGTCCCGCCCGCGCTGCCGTGTCCGCTACCGTTGGTCCCGCTCGAACTCGGCCTGCCGCGGGTTCTCCGCGGCGATGCGGTGCTCCTCCTCCCGGTCCAGGGTTTGGCTCACCCGCTCGGTCTGCTGCGTGTCGTCACCCGGGAACTGCGCATCCACGCCCCGCGCGGGGTCGACCAGTTCGGAGCGCTCCGGCTGGACGTCCGGCTGCGCCTCCTGCTGTTCCGGGTCGCTGCGCACCGCGATGGAGTGCTGCCTGTTCTGCACGTCGTCGTGGGTCATGGCCTACCTCCCGGTGGTCGGTTCGCAAGGATTACCCCTCGCCGAGGGCGGCCACGCACACCGCTCGGCGGGATCTGTGGACAACTCCGCGGTGCTGTCGGCGTGACCCGCTACCGTCACGCGAGTCCATGAACCGGGGGGTGTCGAAAGATGGCGATGAGGATGCATGCCGACGGCTGGTGGGGGATTCCGCTCGCCCGGAACGTCATCGGTCCGGCGGTCCGGCCAGCGGGGTCCGGCAACGGACCGCGGCCAGGTCGGCGGGCATCGCGCGGGCCGGCCGGCAGGGGTCGGCAGTGGCGGCGCGGTGCCTCCTCCGGCCGAGCAGCGACGTCGCGTCCTGCGGATCGCGCGTAATTGCACGGACTCTGCAGGACGCAACGGGTGAACCCGCGCGCCTGCACGGCGGAGTCGGGGCGCCTTCCCAGCCGTGTCTCATGCAATCCCCACGGCGCGGGCCTTCCCTGGAGGCGTGAGCAGCCCTCGACCCGCCGACGGACGGTACGCCATGGACGATCCGCAGCGCCCGGAACAGCAGCACCTCGAGCAGCAGCAACC
>DASSTH010000450.1:0-2737 GCA_035708025.1 Nakamurella sp.
GGGCCGCCGGCGGCGCCTCCAATCCCCGGGGCGCGGGAGGCGGCGACCGCCGCCCGGCACACCGCGACCGCAGCGGGCTGTCCCACCACGTCGGCGAAAACGCCGTCGGGCATCGTCACCGCGGTGCCCTCCACGCAAGTACCCGGCCCGTGTTGATCATCTAGGCCGCCCGGAAGACCGCCAGGAACGCCGGGTGCCAGGGCACCCGCCGCCACAGCGGCGCGCCCACGAACGGCGCGTAGCTACTCGTGCTGGTGACGAAACCGTGGCGCTCGGCCAGCCGGCAGAACTCCGCCCCGGACGGGCGATAGATGTGGGTGGGGTCCTGGGCGTAGGACCCGGCGTACAGCCGCGCCTGTACCCGGTTCCCGATCGTCGGCAGGTGCGCGACGAACAACCCGCCTCGGCGCAGCCGCGCACGCACCACGTCCAGCGCGGCCCCCGGGTCGTCCAGGTGCTCGACGATGTTGATGGCGGTGACCACGTCGAAGGTGACGTCGAACGGGACTCCGTCGGTCAGGCTACCGACCGCGAGCCGGGCCGCGGGCAGCCGGGCGGCCGCCGCCGCGACGCCGTACTCGGAGATGTCGATGCCGTACAGCTCGAAGTCTCCGGCCATCCGCTCCAGGAACAGCCCGAGCCCGCATCCCACGTCCAGTAGCCGGCCACCGGGCACCCGCCGCACGATCAACCGCCGGATGTAAGCGTCCCGCACCCGGTCGACCAGGCCCTTGGCGCCCGCCTCCGGCCGCGACATCCGGTAGTAGTCCGCCGAATAGTCGTCCGACCCGAGCGCACCGCCGCGACCCGCCGCGACCTGCTCCCCGGCGCGCACCTGCGGAACGGCATCACCGGGGTCGGACGGATCGGCATCACGGGCTACCCGGGCGTCCTGCCCGGGCCGGCTGTCCCCCATGGTGTGTCTCCCGCCGATCGGTTGCTGGCCGATCGCCAACCTATCCCAGCCGGCTGTCATCGCCGGGGGTGCCGACGGACCGCCGG
Organism: Nakamurella sp.; assembly: GCA_035708025.1. Taxonomy (GTDB): domain Bacteria; phylum Actinomycetota; class Actinomycetes; order Mycobacteriales; family Nakamurellaceae; genus Nakamurella. The sequence continues at coordinate 1,003 of DASSTH010000450.1, forward strand.
GCGAAGGCGGCGGCCATCGACGCCGGGGCGGAGGCCTGCTGGTCACCCTCGCCGCCGGTGGAGGCCTGCGCCGGTGACGGGGTCTCGGGGTCCGACGAGGCATCCGGCACACCGGCACCGGTTCGACCGGACCCGGCGTCCTTGACCGCCGCTGGGTCGGACAAAACGGCATCGCCCGCGGGGGCGGCACCATCCGCCGGAGTGTCACCGTCCGTACCGTCCGCCGGGGCGGCCTCGGTCGGCGCAGCGGTGTTGACCGGCGACCGCAACCGCAACACCGATGCCACCCGCTCGCCCACCTCGGCGGGAATCGACTGCCCGTCGGCCAGCGGCGGCACCGCCAGGTAGCGCTCGGGCGCCGAGGCGGCCAGATCCTGGTAGACCCGCCGCGGGTCCACCGGTTCGTCCTCGGCATCGGGCTCACCGGCCGGCGCCCCGGAGGTCTCCGCGGCAGCCGCCGCCACGTCCGCCGCGACGTCGGCCTCGGCCAGTCCCCGCAAGCCCACACCCGGATCCGGACTGAGCACGGGCTCGATCTCCGGCTCGTCCGGTCCGGCGGGCGCGCCCGGAACGGCGAGGTCGCCAGGCTCGGCCGGACCACCCGCCTCCACCGATCCGGCAGGCGAGGCGTCCGCCGATTTGGCCGGTTCCGATGCGTCCGCCGACCCGCCCGGTTCCGAGGCGTCCGCCGATCCGTCCGATTCCGATGCGTCGGACGACCCGCCCGATGCGTCGGGTTCGGATGCCGGCGGCGGATCGGGCGACCCGTCCACCAGCAGGGTCAGGTCCGGCCGGGTGTGACCGGTGGCCCACCGCGCCAGCCGCAGGATGCGCTCCTCGTCCAGGCCGCCCTGGGCGCCGAAATGCACCACCACGGCGTCCACGAAGTCGCGGCACACCACCACCGAGCCGGCCTCCAGCGCCGGTCGCACCCGTTGCGTCACCAGATCCGCCAGCGCCGCGATGGCCCGCAGCGCGTCGGCCGGGGTGACGGACGGCTCGTCGGCGCTCGCGGAGCCGGACCCCGCGGCCCCAGGGGGCGGCGTGGGCACGATGCCGCCCGCCTCGTAGTGCACCTGCCAACCCCGGCCGGCCAGGTCGTCCACCAGCGCACCGGCATACCGAGCGGTGGCGACCGGGTCCGGCCCCACCACGGCCAGCAACGCGCCGGGCAGGCTCTCCGCGGCGTCCAGCAGGGTGCCCCGGCGCCGCTGCAGCAGCCTGCGCAGCACCCGGCGCACCATCACCCCGCGCAGCCCGCCCACCTGCCGGCCGGCGAACACCGCCACCAGCATGGTGATCAGGCCGCTGGCGGCCAGCACGATCGCCGGCCCGGACCACACCATCTGGAACGAGCCCACCTGCACCCGGTGGAACCCCAGGCTGTTGGCCAGGATCGGCCCCACCGCGATGGTGCCCAGCAGGGTCAGCCGGACCGACGACATCACGAAGGCGAACACCCGGCCGCGCAGCCGGTCGGAGACCTCGTGCCCGATCATGGTGAAACCGGTGATCCACGCGATGCCGGCGAACAGCCCCATCACCGAGGACGCGGCGGCCGCGCCCACGAAGTCCTGCAGCAGGCTCATCACCACCAGCGCGCAGCCGGCCACGCCGTTGCACAGGGTGAACACGATGCGCCGGGGAACCGTCGGCAGCACCTTGGGCCCGATGAGCATCCCGGCCGCCAGCCCGGTGAACACCGTGCCGAACAGGATCCCGTACCCTGCGTTGC
>DASSTH010000451.1:0-8638 GCA_035708025.1 Nakamurella sp.
CGCCTCGGGACAGCATTGGGCGATCGATTCGCGCAACAGACACAGGTCCAGGGCGGCGACCTGGCGCGACCCGGCGTCGGCCGCAGCCGATTTCTCGGCCACGCCGGGGAACACCCTGCCGAGCAGGCCGTGCTCGCCGAGCGCTGCGACGAGCGGGCGGTTGATCCGTCCGGGCTGGCCGGCCTCCGCCAGTGGCAGCAGGACCTCCTCGGCGACGCCGCGCGCCCGGTCCATCAGTTCCCGCTGCGGCGGCGTCAGGGCGAACTGGTTCACCCCGCATCCTCCACGGCCGTGGCGTCCTGCAGAGTGCGGGCAATCGCGCGCACTCTGCGGGACGCATGGGGAGTCGCCGGGGTCACGGGTGCTGCTCCCGGCGCCTGGCCCGCTTGCCGGACAGGTACTGCACCGGCCACGGGTGGCCCTCGTACCCCTGGTCCAGCGCGGCGTTCAACGTCCAGTACGGGTCCACCAGGTGCGGTCGCGCCAACACCGCCAGGTCCGCGCGGCCGGAGGCGATGATGGTGTTCGCATCGTCCACCGACGCCACCGCCCCCACCGTCATGGTCGGGATGCCGACCTCCTGCCGGATCCGGTCCGCGAACGGGGTCTGGTACAGCCGCCCGTACGCCGGCCGCGCCTCGATCGAGGTCTGCCCGGTCGAGACGTCCACGATGTCACAACCGTGCTCGGCCAGCATCCTGGCGAACGCCACCGCGTCGTCCCCGGTGAATCCACCGGGCACCCAGTCGGTCGCGGAGATGCGCACGCTGATCGGACGGTCGGACGGCCACACGGCGCGCACCGCGTCGAAGATCTCCAGGGGGAACCGGGCCCGACCGGCCAGGTCGCCGCCGTACTCGTCGGTGCGGTGGTTGGACAGTGGGGACAGGAAGCTGGACGCCAGGTATCCGTGCGCGAAGTGCAGTTCCAGGATGTCGAACCCACAGTCGGCGCCGTACCGCGCGGCCCGTACGTGGTCCTCCAGCACCGCGGCGAAGTCCGCCGGTCCCATCTGCTTGGGCACCTGGCTGTCCGGCCGGTACGGCAGCGGCGACGGCGCTATCAGCGGCCAGTTCCCGTCGTCCAGCGGGTCGGTGTCCCCCTCCCACATCAGCTTGGTCGAGCCCTTGCGTCCGGCATGGCCGAGTTGCAGGCCGATGGCGGCCGGGCTGTTGGCGTGCACGAAGTCCACCACCCGGCGCCAGGCAGCGGCCTGCTCGTCGTTCCACAGGCCGGGGCAGCCGGGGGTGATCCGGCCTTCCGGGGAGACGCAGGTCATCTCGGTGAACACCAGACCGGCACCGCCGACCGCACGCGAACCCAGGTGCACCAGGTGCCAGTCGCCGGGCAGGCCGTCCACCGCAGAGTACTGGGCCATCGGGGACACCACGATGCGGTTGCGCAGCAACAGGTTCCGCAGCCGGAACGGGTAGAACATGGGCGGCGTGCCGTCGGCGACGTCCAGCCCGGCGGCGCGTGCCCGGCCGGCCAGCCAGCCGTCCACCCGGCCGACGTAGGCGGCGTCCCGCAGCTTGAGGTTGTCGTAGGTGACCCGCTGGCTGCGGGTGAGCAACTGGAAGCAGAACTGTTCCGGCGCCAGACCGCGGTACCGCTGCACCCCCTCGAACCACTCCAGGCTGGTCTGCGCGGCCCGCTGCAACGACGCCACCAGCGGCCGCCGCTCCGCCTCGTAGGCCTGGAAGGCCGCCGTCACGTCCGGTTCCCTGATCAATGCCCCGGACAGCGAGATGGCGTCCTCCAGCGCGAGTTTGGTACCGGAGCCGATGGAGAAGTGTGCGGTGTGGGCGGCGTCCCCGGCCAACACCACGTTGCCGGCGTGCCAACTCTCGTTGCGCACCACCGGGAACTCCAGCCAGCGGGAGTTGTTGCCGAGCAGCGGGTGCCCGTCCAGGTGGTCGGCGAACAACTCCTCGCAGAAGCGCAGGCTGTCGGTGTCGGTCTCCCCCGGCGGCCGCGTCACCGCCGCGAACTTGTCCAATCCGGCGCGCTGCCAGGTCTGCGGGGAGGTCTCGACGATGAAGGTGCTGGTGGTCTGGTCGAAGGGGTACACGTGCGCCCAGAACAGTCCGTACGGGCTGTCCACGAACAGGAAGGTGAACACGTCGAACGGCCGGGTGGTGGCGAACCAGGCGTACTTGCTCACCCGCCGGTCGATCGCGGGCCGGAACCGGTCGGCCAGCGCCGTGCGGACCGCGCTGTTGACCCCGTCGGCGCCGACCAGCACGTCGTAGTCGGCGGCCAGGGCGCGCGGATCGGCGACCTCGTGCCGGAAATGCAGCCGCGCACCCAGGCCGGAGGCGCGCTCGGACAGGATGCCCAGCAGTTCGCGCCGGGACAGCGCCGCGAAGGTGTGCCCGTCCGAGCGCTCGCGGTACCCCATCACGTCCATGTCGATGGCCGACCAGTGCCGGAACCGGGACGCGATCCGCTCGAAGGACTCCGGATCGGCGGCCACGATGTTGTCCAGCGTCTCCTGGGAGAACACCACCCCGAACCCGAAGGTCTCGTCGGCGGTGTGCCGCTCGAACACGTCGACCTCGATCGTGGGGTCCGCCTTGCGCAGGCCGATCGCCGTGAACAGGCCGGCCGGTCCACCGCCCAGGCACGCCACCCTCATGGACCGAATATAGCGGTTTGGTGACGGTCGTCAAACATCTGCCAGACCCCGGGGTGGCCCACCTGCCGACGCGTAGCGAGTTGTTGTCGGGACACGCCGGGGCCACGCGGCGTGTCCCGTCAATACGGCGCTACGGATGGGGTGGGCGGCCGGCCGTTACCGGGGCCAGCCGAGCGCGAGCGCCGCGATCATCGCCGTCCACCCGGTCTGGTGCGAGGCGCCCAGGCCGGCGCCGGTGTCGCCATGGAAGTACTCGTGGAACAGCACCTCGTCCTGCCACGGCAGCGACGCCTGGCACGGGCGCCGGCCGTCCGGACCGGGCAGGAACAGCGCCATCAGCCGCTCGGCCAGGTTGTCCGCCACTTCGCCGAGGCTCAGCTCCAGGCCCGAGCCGGTCGGGTCGTCCACCCGGACAGCACTGCCGAAGTGGGCGTCGTACCGGCGCAGCGCGCTGATCAGCAAGGCATTGACGGGTATCCACACCGGACCGCGCCAGTTGGAGTTCCCGCCGAACAGCGGGGTGCGCGACTCGGCGGGTTCGTAGTCCACGACGAGCGTCCGGCCGTCGATCTGTACCACTGCCGGGTGATCCCGGTGCACGGCCGACAGGCTGCGCACACCGTGATCCGACAGGAATTCGGCGGGGTCGAGCATCGCGCGCAGTATCTGCTGCAGCCGCGCGGGGCTGACCATGGCGAGCAGCCCGGGATGCGCCGACCGGTCGAAATGCACGCACTCGGTCAGGTCTGGTCGGTGATCGGCCAGCCAATCGAGCCGGTCAGCCAATGCCGGTATGGTCGCCAGGTCCTGCCGGTCGAGCCCGGTCACGGCCGCCAGCGGGATGAGCCCCACGACCGAGCGGATCCGGATCGATGTGGTGGCACCGTTCGGATCGCGCAGCTGGTCGTAGTAGAAGCCATCCCGCGCGTCCCACAGACCCAGGTCGTTCGCGGCGGTGCTGATGTAGCAGAAGTGGTCGAGGAACTTCACTGCCAGATCGTCGTAGCTGTGGTCGACGCGGGCGAGTGTGACCGCCATGCGAAGCATGTCCAGGCAGTACATGGCCATCCAGGCGGTGCCGTCGCTCTGCTCGCGGACGGCGCCGCCCGGTGAGGGCACGGAGCGGTCGAAGGCACCGATGTTGTCCAGGCCGAGGAATCCGCCTTCGAACAGGTTGTTCCCCTCGGCGTCCTTGCGGTTGACCCACCAGGTGAAGTTCAGCAGCAGCTTGTGCATGACCCGCTCGAGGAATGCCCTGTCGGTGCCGCCGGTGATGTAGAAGATCTGCAGGGCCGCCCAGGCCTGTACCGGCGGGTTGGTATCGGAGAAATTCCATTCGTAGGCCGGGATGTCGCCGGACGGGTGCATGTACCACTCATGCAACAGGAGCAGCAGCTGCCGCTTGGCGAACTCCGGATCGATCAGCGACATCGCCATACAGTGATAGGCCAGGTCCCAGGCGGCGAACCACGGATACTCCCAGGGATCGGGCATCAGGATCACGTCCTGCGCGGTGACGTGCCACCATGACGCGTTGCGCACGGTCGCGTGCCCGGCAGCCGGTGCCGGCTGGGCCGGGTCGCCGGACAGCCAGCGCCGCACGTCGTAGGGGTAGTACTGCTTGCTGCACAGCAGGCCCGCCATGGCGCGCCGCGCGACGTGCGCCCGATCCGCGGGCAGGTGACCGAACACGCTGTGCCAGAACAGGTCCGACTCGCCGCGGCGGTTTGCCAGCACGGCGTCGAACTCCGGGCCCAGGTCCCCCGGGGTCAGGTCGCAGGTCAGCCGCAGCCGGACCGTACGGTGACCACCCGGCGGCAGGTTCAGCACATGGTGGAACGCCGCCTTGGTGCCGACCCGGTCCGGGTTGACGGTGGCCGCGCCGCGCACCACGTGGTCGTTGATGCCGTCCTTGGGGTAGGCGGTGGCGGGCAGGCCGGCCCAGGTCTGTGACCCGTAGAGCGCTCCGACGTTGCTCTCGTTCTCGCAGAACAGCAGCTCCGGCCGGGACGCGGAACCCCCGCCGGTGACGGTACTGACCACCGCCAGGTCGCCCACCTTCTCGTGATGCCCGCGCAACACCGCGCCGTCGGCCCACAGCCGTGGCCGAGGCGGTGCCGGCTGATCCCACGACCAGGTGTTGCGGAACCAGACCGTGGGCAGCACGTGCACCGTCGCGTCGTGGTCACTGCGGTTGTGCACGTCCACGGACAGGCAGATGTCCCGTGGTCCGGCCTTCGCCCACTCGCACGTCACCATCGCGTAGTCGTCGCCGTCGAACACCCCGGTGTCGACCAGCTCGTACTCGCCGACACTGCGGTCGCGAGAGGCGTTGCCGGACACCAGATCCGCGTACGGGAACGCGCGCAGCGGGTAGGCGTAGCGAGTGCTGCCGAAGGAGTGCGTCGGGGTGGCGTCCAGGTACCACCAGTAGTCCTTGGCGTCCTCGCCATGATTGCCCTGCGGACCGGACAGGCCGAAGTAGCGCTCCTTGAGGATCGGGTCGACCCCGTTCCACAGCGCGATGCCGACGCACACGTGCTGGTGCTCGTCGCTCCAGGCCGACAGGCCGTCCTCGTTCCAGCGGTAGGTGCGGCTGACGGCCTGCTCGAACGGGAACGACGCCCAGGCGTCACCATCGGCCGAATAGTCCTCCCGCACCCCGCCCCAGGCTCGCTCGGCGACGTACGGGCCCCACTCGCGCCAGGCGGCGCGGCCGGCGTCGGCGTCCGCGAGCCGCTGCCGCTCCGGATCGGTCGGTCGGGTCACCAGCACATTCTCGGCCCGGCGATCCCGTCATGCAGGCGGACGCCCCGCTCGTGTCCGGCTCGCATGACTGATGGCACGCACCAAAAAGTCACACCTCGATGCGGGCCGCTGCGCGGCGACCTGCGCAAACGCACCGAGAGGGTCCATCGAGTTGCGACTTCTTGGTGGAACGTCACGCGGTGCGCTACCGCCCGACGGGAATCCACCCGCATCGGACCTCGGCCGTGGCCCGTCCCGTCCTGCTCGGGATGGGGCGGGCGTCACAGCTGGGGCAGGTCCTCCCGGCGATGCACGTCGAGCTTGACGTAGACCTGCTGCAGATATCCCTCCACCGTGCGCACCGACAGGTGCAGCCGGGCGGCGATCTCGGTGTTCGCCAGTCCTCGTCCGGCCAGCACGGCCACCTCGTACTCCCGGGCGGTCAACGGGCTGGCCAGCGGATGCGCCAGCGCAGGCGTGCGGGCACCGGGGCAGGTGCTGCGGTGCTCCTCGGACAGCCGGGCCGACACCAGGGCCGCGGCCCGCAGTCCCCGGGTATGGTGCGCGGCGGCCGCCTGCGCGGACGCCTCGGCGGCCAGCAGACGAGCGCCCAGCCGGGCGAAGTCGGCCGCCACCGCGTCCAGCCGATGACCGTCAGCGTCCCGCAGCGCTCCGGCATGGGCGGCGAACCCGGATATCAGCGGCCCGTCGCACTCCCGGGCCAGCCGCGTCAGCCCGGTCGCCGCCGGCCCGGGATGGCCCAGGCGCACCAGGTCATGCAGGACGGCCGCCTGGACGACCCGCTGTCCCAGGGACTCCGCCACGGCGGCGGCGCGCGCCCCGAACCGGGCGAGACCGGTGCGGTCGCCGGCCGCGACGGCCGCCCACAAGCCGGCCCTGGCGATCTCTCCGCCGAACAGCGGCGACGTCCGTGCCGCCAACGACTCCAATTCGGCATGCACGCGTTCCGCCTGCTCGAACTGCCCGGCGGCGGAGGCCGCCCGCACCAACAGTGCCAGGCACCAGGGCAGCACCCCGAGTTGGTCGAAACGCCGCAGCAGGGCCGCGGATTCCGCCAGCCGGGCCGTCGCACCGGTCACGTCCCCGGTGTCCAGCGCCACCGAGCCCAGGGCCAGCACGGCCAGCGACCCGGTGCTGGGATCGTGCGCGGCGATCGCCGAACGGTGCTGCGCCTCCGCCAGTTCGTGCGCCCGGCGCAACTCCCCGGCCGCTCGCAGTGCGGCGGTGTGCCCGATCAGCAGGTCGGCTCGCCAAGGCGCGGGCGCGTCCAGCCCGGCCGCGAACTCCGCCTCCGCGCGCCGGGCCTGGGCGATCGCCTGATCGGTGTGCCCGGCCAGCGCCAGCGCCGGCACCAGGCACAGCACGGCGCGGACCACCGAACGCCGGCTCACTCCGGGGGTGTGCAGCGCGGTCTGGGCCGCCTCCGCGGCCATCGGCAGCCGGCCGGTGAACAGCGCCAGGGTGCCGCGCAGCGCCTGGCATTCGGCGGCCGTGTCGCCGGTGGCGGCAGCGGCGGCGGACTCCAGCAACGCCATCGCCTCGGCGGCCCGGCCGAATCCCCAGAACAGCACCTCGGCGCGGATCAGCGCGACCCGGCAGGCACCGGCGGCATCGCCCGGATCCGCCAGCGGGCCGATGGTGCACTCCGCCTCGGCCTCCTGCCACCGGCCCTGCGCCGACAGCGCGCCGGCCAGCAGCAGGTGCGCCTCGAACCGCTGGTCCGGATCCGCCGGCCGCCCGGTCCCGGCGGGCTCGATCGGTGACGCGGCGGCCTGGGTGGCCGCCCGGGCCAGCCGTTCGCACAATCGGTGATCGGCCAGGGCCCTGGCCTGCCGCCCGCCGCGCAGCAGCAACCCGACGTCGGCTTGCAGCCCGCTGTCCAGCCGCCATACCGCTACCCGCAGGGCATCTTGCGGGCCCGGCATACCCGCCTGCTCGATGATCCGGGCCAGCGTGCGGCGGGCCGCCCGCGCCGCCAGCACCGGCATGCCGTTCCGGATCCCCTCCCCGTACAACGGGTGCGCCAGCCGCACCTCCCACCGGCCGTCCGGACCGGCCGCGGTGGCGATCAGCCCACCGCGTTCCAGCGAGATCAACTCCTCCTCCGACCCGGTGGCGGTCGCCGCCGCCAGGTCCAACGGATCGCCGAGCGCGATGAGCTCCAGCGTCCGGCGTTCCGCCTCGGACAGCCGGTCCAGGTGCGAGGCGACCAGTTCGGTGGCGGACGCACCGACGTCCAGCGGGCCGTCCCAGTGCCACACCCCGCCGTCCCGGGACAGCCGGCCGCTGTCCAGCCCGGTGTGTACCAACTCGCGCAGCAGGAAGACGTTCCCGCCGCTGCCGCGCCACAGCAGCCGGCGGGTGGGCGTGTCGACAACCCCGCCGAGCACGGCGGTCAGCAATTCCACCAGCTGGTCCTGGCCCAGTGGCTGCAACTCCAGCCGCCGGACGGTGCGGTCCTTCCACAGCCGGACCACCGAGTCCAGCACCGGATGGCCCCGGCGCACGGTCAGCAGCACCCGGGTGGTCCGCGCAGCGCACAGCTGGCCCACCAGCGTGGCGGTGGCGGCGTCGATCAGGTGCACGTCGTCGATCACCAGCAGCGCGGGCCGACCCGCCGCCCTGGCGCGGATCCCGGCGACGAAGCCGGCCAGCATCTCCACCGTGGACCACGGAGCGCCGTCGCCGGCCTGCGGGGTGAGCGCGGCCACCGCGCCGAACGGGATCTCCCGGCCGGCCTCGGTGCCGGCCCCGGAGTCGACCGCCCAGCCGGCGTTCCGGGCCAACTCGGCGACATGGCGGGCCAGCCTGGTCTTACCGACTCCGGGCGGTCCGGACAGCACCACCCCCGGCTCGCCCTGACGCAGGGCGTCCCAGACGAAGTCCAACTCCTCGGCCCGGCCCACCAGCGGCCACTGGGTTCCGGGGGCGGCCCGGCTGGGCCCGGCTCGGTCGGCCGACACGGACGCCGCGGCGGTGTCCACCGACATGCCACCCCCAGTGACTGGTGCTCGACCCCGACGTCACCGACGATTCTGCGCGGTGATCGGCAGGTACGTCACTCGTCCGTCCGGTGATCATCACCGAACGAGGGCAACGGGGTGTCGTCCGTGCGACGTAGGCCGGTCCACTGACGAGTGGTGCGTACCACGGTCGGACCAGTCCGGCGGCGGACGATCCGGCGCTAGGCCCGAGATCCAGGTAGTCGATTGCGGTACTGCGGCGGGACGG
>DASSTH010000452.1:0-2194 GCA_035708025.1 Nakamurella sp.
ATCGAAGTCTAGGGGATCCACGGAGGTCACCGGTGCCCGCCCTAGAGCACGAACCCGGCTGGGAACGGATCGGTCGGGTCGAGCAGGTACTGCGCCGTGCCCGTGATCCAGGCCCGGCCGGTGAAGCTCGGCAGCACCGCCGGGGCACCGGCGACCTCCGTCGTGCCGAGCAGCCGGCCGGTGAACCGGGTGCCGATGAAGGACTCGTTCACGAACTCGGTGTGCAGCGGGAGTTCGCCCCGCGCGTGCAGTTGCGCCATGCGCGCGCTCGTCCCCGTGCCGCACGGGGACCGGTCGAACCAGCCCGGGTGGATGACCATCGCGTGCCGCGAGTGCCGGGCGGTGGCGCCCGGTGCGTAGAGGTGGACGTGGTGGCAGCCGTGGACCGACGGATCCTCCGGATGGACCGGTTCCCCCTCGCTGTTGATCGCCTCCATCAGCGTCAGCCCGGCCCGCAGGATGTCCTCCTTACGGGCGCGGTCGAAGGGCAGCCCGAAGGCGTCCAGCGGCAGGATGGCGTAGAAGTTCCCGCCGTACGCCAGGTCGTACGTCACCGTGCGCCCGCCGGGCAGGGTGATCTTCCGGTCCAGAGCGACGGCGAACGACGGAACGTTGTGCAGGGTCACGCTCCGGGCGGCGCCGTCCTCCACCGCCACTTCGGCCACCACCACGCCGGCCGGGGTGTCCAGCCGGATCGTGGTGACCGGTTCGACGACCTCGACCATGCCGGTCTCCACCAGCACGGTCGCCACCCCGATCGTGCCGTGCCCGCACATCGGCAGATACCCGGACACCTCGATGTAGAGCACACCCCAGTCACAGTCCGGGCGGCTCGGCGGCTGCAGGATCGCGCCGCTCATCGCGGAGTGGCCGCGCGGCTCGTTCATCAGCAACCGCTTGACGTCGTCCCGGTGTTCACGGAAGTACAGCCGCCGCTCGTTCATCGTCGCACCGGGCACCGTGCCGATCCCGCCGGTGACGACACGGGTCGGCATGCCCTCGGTGTGCGAGTCCACGGCGTGCAGGACGAGCTTGCTGCGCATGCTCCGGTCTCCTTGTCGTGACGTCAGGCGAGCCCGGCGGCGACGGCCTTCTCGGTGGCCGCACGGACCACGGCCTCCTGCTCTGGCAGCAGGGGGACGCGGGGCGGGCGCACCGGGCCGCCGTACCGCCCGACGACGTCCATGGACAGTTTGATGGCCTGCACGAACTCCACCCGCGAGTCCCAGCGCAACAGGGGGTGCAGCCGCCGGTACAGGGGGAGCGCTGCGGTCAGGTCCCCGGCCGTGGCGGCCCGGTACAGCTCCATCGAGGCCCGGGGCAGCGCGTTGGGGTAGCCGGCCACCCAGCCCTTGGCGCCGGCCGCGGCCAGCTCCAGCAGCACGTCGTCGGCACCGGCCAACAGGTCCAGTTCCGGTGCGAGTTCGGCGATCCGGTAGGCGCGGCGGACGTCCCCGGAGAACTCCTTGACGCCCTGGACGTACCCCTCGCCGTGCAGCCGGGCCAGGAGCTCCGGCACGAGGTCGACCTTGGTGTCGACCGGGTTGTTGTACGCCACCACCGGCAGGCCGGCCTTCGCGACCTCGGCGTAGTGGGCGAGCACGGACCGCTCGTCGGCGCGGTAGGCGTTGGGCGGCAGCAGCATCACCGCGCCGCAGCCGGCCTCGGCCGCCTGCTCGGCCCAGTGCCGCGCCTCGGCCGAGCCGTACGCGGCCACGCCGGGCATCACCCGCGCACCGCCGACAGCGGCCACGGCCGTCTCGACCACCGTGGCGCGCTCCCCGGGCGTGAGCACCTGGTACTCGCCGAGCGAGCCGTTCGGTACGACACCGTCACAGCCGTTCGCCACCAGCCACACGCAGTGTTCGGCGTACCGGTCGAGGTCGACGCTGAGGTCGTCGCGCAGGGGGAGGGCGGTGGCGACGAGGACGCCCCGCCAGGGGCGGTTCTCCGAGAGGGTCATGTGCGGTCCCCAATCCAATAGGGTGTGACATATTACTGTGCCGGATCCGGATTCGGTCCGGTGCGAGCGGTGTCTCTGCGCGCGAACAGCCCCGGGAGGGCCGTCAGTACTCCTCCCGGGAGTCCGCCGGCAGTGCCGCCAGGACGCCCAGCGGCACCGGCCGGGCGAACGGCCGCCGGCCCGGGGTGAGCGGGCAGCCGGTGAGGCCGGCCACCGCGGGCGCGCAGACCC
>DASSTH010000453.1:0-4058 GCA_035708025.1 Nakamurella sp.
CGCCCTCGTACGACGGCAGCGGCCCGCTCGGGCTGCCGTGCGCGACATAGACCAGTCCCGCGGCGATTGCGCCGGGCACGTCATAGTGCGGTGCCCCGATCGCCAGACCGACCTGGCCGTCTCCGTTGAAGTCTCCGGTGGCCAGGCTGACGCCGAAGTGCGCGAGGTACTGACTGCCCGGCAGGGCGAAGTCGTCCGTGTCCAGGATGTCGTAGGGCAGCAGGTCGTCGAGGTGGCTGCGGAACAGGTACACCCGCCCGGCCTCGAACACGCACCCGAACGTGCAGTTGGAGCCACCGGGCGCGACGACATTGGTGAACGGAGCGCCGACGGCCAGATCGTCACCCTCGCCGGACACCAGCGGAGCGGCGGCCAGCGACCAGCCGAAGTTCTGCAGGCTCGTCTCACCGGGATGGATCCGGTGCCACCCGGTCAACAGGCTCACCGGGCCCAGCGGGCCGGCGTTCCACCCCAGCGCGCTGCCGTAGATCACCGCGACGGTGCCGGTCGCCTTGTGAGGGTCGTCGCTGGGGTCGGAGTCCCTGGGGATTCCCACGGCCAGATCGTCCCGGCCGTCGGCGTTGAAGTCGCCGGTCTCCAGCGAGAACCCGAAGAGCTCGCCATGATGGGCCTGGCCGGGAATGTGGCTGTTGTTCTGGGAGAACCAGTCGTATCTGCCCAGTGGGCGATCCTTGTCCCCCCAATAGATGTAGACGCGCCCCCCGGGTGGCGCCTTGGGCGCTCCGATGGCAAGGTCGTCGATGCCGTCGTGGTCGAAGTCGCCGCAGGACAGTGCGGCACCGAAGTTCGAGCCGCCCTCGACATCGGACGGCGCGCGGATGATCGAGGGCAGCGTGACGAAGTTGCCGTCGTGGCGCTGGATGTTGACGGCCCCGCGGTTGTCCTCCCCGGGCACGCCGACGGCCAGGTCGTTGTGTCCGTTGCCGTCGAAGTCGCAGGTGGTCTCGCTGGCGTTCGGGGCCGCCGTGCGGTGCGGCGCTGCCGGGTGGGGGGCCGACACGGCGCCGAAGGCGGTGGCGGCCACGATCGCGATGGGCAGCAGGGATCTGATCAGCATGGTGCTCCTCCTTGGATCGGGACGGCTGACGGGCATCCAGCGTGGCGTCGCCGAGGCGTGGCCACCAGGGCACAGGCATCCCCGTCACACTCCGGACACCGGGTAGGGAAAGCCGTAGCGAACGGGTGCGGCGGACTTCCGTGTGCGGCGAGCCGGCGCGGTCTAGGGTCCCTGCATGGACGGCTTGCGCCTGGTGCTGGCCGAGGACAACCTGCTGGTCCGGCAGGGCCTGGTCAGCCTGCTCGGCGGCCTGGACGAGATCGAGCTGATGGCTGCCTGCGGCTCGCTGCCGGAACTGCTGGCCGCCGTGGACGAGCACCTGCCCGACGTGGTCGTCACCGATATCCGCATGCCCCCCGGCAATTCCGACGAGGGGGTGGTGGCGGCCCGCATCCTGCGCGACCGGTATCCGGAGATCGGCGTGGTGGTGATCTCGCAGTTCGCCGATCCCGCCTACGCGTTGGCGGTGCTCCGGGAGGGCTCGCGCGGCCGGGCGTACCTGCTCAAGGACCATGTGGACGACCTGGCGCAGCTCACCCAGGCGATCACCACGACGGCGGCGGGTGGGTCGTTCATCGACGGGGAAGTGGTCGAGGCGATGATCCGCTCCCGGTCCCGGCTGGTCGATTCGCCGCTCGCGACCCTGTCCGAGCGGGAGCGGCAGGTGCTGGCGGAGATCGCCACCGGCCGCAGCAACGCCGCCGTGGCCGAGTCCCTCGGGGTCTCCCGGCACGCCGTGGAGAAGCACGCCAACTCGATCTTCGCCAAGCTCGGGCTGGTGGAGGACCCGGAGATCAACCGCAGGGTGAAGGCGGTGCTGCTGTTCCTGGCCGGTGACCTGTCCCGCAGCCCATGATTGGGATCGGCGCCTGGACCGGTGACGGGGCAGCGGATGCCGGGCCCCACCACGGCAGGTTGCGCCGGTTCGTGATCTTCGACGCGGTGACCGCCGGGACGGCCGTGGTGGCGCTGGTCGGCACCTGGGCGTTCGTGCTGCGCTCTCCCTGGTTACTGGTGCTGGCGGCCATGGTCGGGGTGTCCGGCCTGGTGATGCTGACGGGGCTGGTTCCCCTGCGCCACGGCGACTCCGCGGGCACCGTGCGGGTGTTGGCGGTGGCGAACTGGGCGATCGCACTCGGCTCCACCGCGATCGCGACCTTCGCCTGGCCGATGATGGTGCTCGCCGCGCTGCTGCCGGCGCTCTTCGCGCCGCCGTACACGCCGCGCCGGCGGCTGCCCCGGTACGTCGGGATATCCCTGGTGGTATCGATGACGGTGGCGGCACTCGGGCTGCTGCAGGACTTCTCCGGCCTGACCGGGTCGCTGCCGGAGTGGGTGCCGGCCACCGTGACGATCTTCTTCACCCCGTTCCTGGGCGGGATGATCGCGCAGTTGGGGCTGTCCAACAGCGCGCGGCTGCAGGCGCTGCTGGACGAGGCCCGGCACACCAACGAGCGGCTGACCGCGTCGGAAGCGGCACTGCGCGAGAACGCCGAACAGTTGCGGGCGTCCCGGGCCCGGGTGGTGGCGGCGACCGACCGGGAACGCCGGCGGATGGAGCGCGACCTGCACGACGGCACGCAGCAGCGGCTGGTGGCGCTGGGGCTGCAACTGTCGATGGCGCGGGAGTTGTGCCGGCGCGACCCGGAGGCCGCCGCCCGCACGCTGGGCCGGCTGCGCGAGGACGTCCGGGAGACCCAGACCGAACTGCGGCGGCTGGCCCAGGGCATGTATCCGCCGGTGCTCACCGAACATGGGCTGGGCGCCGCGCTGCAGTCGGCGGCCGACCGGTTGCCGACCGACGTGACGCTGTCCCTGGACGGCATCGGCCGCCATCCGCCCGAGGTGGAGGCGACGGTGTACTTCTGTTGCGTCGAGGCACTGCAGAACGTGGCCAAGCATGCCGGGGCCGGGGCTCGGGCCGCGGTGTCGTTGGGCACCGACGGTGAGGGATACCTGGTGTTCCGGGTGTCCGACAACGGCTGCGGGTTCGATCCGGACGGCGGCCGGGTCGGGACCGGGTTGGAGAACATGGCCGACCGGCTGGGGGCGGTCGGCGGGGTGCTCACCGTGCACAGTGATCCCAGTCGCGGCACCGCCGTGACCGGCCGGATCCTCAGCGAGCCGACGTAAACCGCGGAGGCTGCCTAGGCTCATTGGGTGCGGGTGCTGATCGTCGACGGCGCGAACGTGGTGGGCAGCCGCCCGACGGGCTGGTGGCGGGACCGGGCGGGCGCGGCCCGGCGGTTGCATAGTGAATTGGCCGCGGCCGCGCTCGATGTCGACGAGGTGGTCCTGGTCCTGGAGGGAGCCGCCAAGGCCGGGTACCTGGCCGGAACGGCCGACGGCATCCGGACGGTGCATGCGCCCGGGTCCGGTGACGATGCCATCGTGGATCAGGTGCGGTCGTCGGTCGCGGACGGCCACCAGGTGATGGTGGTGACGGCGGACCGCGGGCTACGCTCGCGTGTCACGGCGGCCGGCGGTTCGTACGTCGGGCCGTCCTGGCTCACCGAGCGGACTTCAGGGAGCGGATGAGGCGCATGGACACCGAGTTCGCCGCGAGGCGCATGGACACCCAGTTCACCGCCGAACTGTGGGAGTGGCGGGGGCCGGCGCCGTTCTACTGGTTGACGCTGCCCGAGCACAGTTGCGACCTGGTCCGTGCCGAGGCCGCTCACGCGTCCTACGGCTGGGGAGCGATCCCGGTGACGGTGCGGATCGGCGGCACCGAGTGGGAGACGTCGTTGCTGCCGAAGGACGGCGGCTACGTGCTGCCGGTGAAGGACATGGTGCGCACGCGCGAGGGGTTCGGCGAGGGCGACACGGTGACGGTGGCCATGAGCATCGCCCCGCGGCACGGCCGGGCCGCGAACGGAACCGGCCCGGCCTGCTGACCCGCCGGCGCCCCGCCCGCTGATTCTGCTGGCGGGATCGGATCGATTGCTGCCGGCGCCGATCGGGTGACGTGGCGGGGCGC
>DASSTH010000454.1:0-7661 GCA_035708025.1 Nakamurella sp.
CCGGCCGCGTCGGAGTCCGCCCAGCCGAAGGCGTTGTGGCCCAGCGACTCGATGGTCTGCGCCTGGGCGATACGGGCCTCGGACAGTTCGGGGGCAGTGGTCATCGCGTTGTCCTTCCCAAGGGTTGCGTCACGTCGCCGGCCGGGACAACTCCCGGGTCCGTCGGTGTCCTACCCGCGACCGTGCCCGGGCGGACCGGCTGTGCCGGCCCCTCGGGCGGTGCCGTGGGGATGAAGGTGGTGCAGAACGAGTCGCCACGGGCGATCGTCGCCAGCCGCTGAGCATAGGTGCCCAGCGCGGAGGTGAAGACCGCCAGTTCCTCCTCGCACAACTGCGGGAACCGGGCGGCCACGTGCGCCACCGGGCAGTGGTGCTGACACAGCTGCTCGCCCACGCCGACCCGTTCCACGCTGGCCGCATACCCGGATCCGGTCAGCGCGTCCGCCAGGATGCGGGTCCGGTCGGTGACGGACTCCGCGCTGCTGAGGTCGCCGCGGACGGTGTCCACCACGGTCTGGGCGCGGCGCCGGGCGAAATCCGTGACCGCCTCCGGACCCGCCTGCTCGGCCAGGTACTGCAGGGCCTCGGTGGCCAGGTCGTCGTAGGCGTGTGGCAGCCGCGCCCGCCCGACGTCGGTGAGCAGGTAGACCCGCGCGGGCCGGCCACGGCCGCGCCGGCCCACCGTCGCGGCCTCCCGGCTGGTGACCGCGCCCTCGTCGACCAGCGCCTCCAGGTGCCGGCGCACCGCCGTGCCGGACAGCCCCAGCGCCGTGGCAAGCCGCGCCGCGGTGGACGGGCCGTCGGTCAGCAACCGGCGGATGACGTCGGTGCGAGAGCGTCGTTCGGCGGCGCCGATGACGCCCGCCGGCGCAGCGCCGGTGGGCGTGCCGGAGCGCGCCGCGGTTTTCACAACATCCATGTTACCTATTTCGCCGGACGCCCCGGCGCCGGGTCCGGTAGGCCCGGCGGCGTGGCGAGCCGGCGTGGCCGATGGGGCCGGGCCGGCGTGGCGGATGGGAAAGGCGGCGTGGCGAGACGGCGTGGCGGATGGGAAGGGCGGCGTGGCGAGCCGGCGGCCGGTCCGGGGCCGCCGGGCAGGGTGGCGCGCTGGCGCCCGGCCGCGGCCCGCGCGTCACCCGACCGGCCACCGCCCGCAGCGGGTGCGTCCTCCTACACTGCTGCAGATGAGCAGCGGCGGCCCGGACGCGCGGGTGGCCGGACACTCCCCGTCGCCCTCCCCCGCCGCGGTCGGCGCGCTGGACGCGCGCGAGATCCGGCAACTGCGCCGGCTGCGCCGGTGGGGCACCACCGGCACCTTGCTGATGGCGCTGGGCTCCACCTCCTCCTACGGCGCCGCCAACCCGATCCCCAACCCGGTGGACGGCACCCGCATCCTGGCGCTGCTGTCCCGGGTCGGTCCGGCCGCCCTGGCCTGCTCCTATTCCGGCATCGCCCTGCTGGTGCTGTCCTGGTTCCTGCTTGGCCGGCTGGCGGTGCCCGGCCGCCCCCGCCGGCTGTCCCCCACCCAGCTGTGGCACACGCTGGTGATGTGGACGGTCCCGCTGCTGGTGACGCCGCCCATGTTCTCCCGCGACGTGTACTCCTACCTGGCCATCGGCGCGATGATGGTGCACGGCCACGACCCGTACACGCAGGGACCGGCGGACGCCCTGGGCGAGGACAACCCGCTGGCCCACCAGGTGGACGGCCGGTGGCAGCACACCTCGACCCCGTACGGGCCCGCCTTCCTGCTGGTGATGAAGGCGGTGGTGCTGGTCACCGGCGACCACGTGCTGCGCGGGGTGCTGCTGGCCAGGGCGGTGGAACTGATCGGCGTGGCGCTGATCGTGTGGGCGCTGCCCCGGCTGGCCCGCCGCTGCGGGGTGGACCAGGTGGCCGTGCTGTGGCTCGGCGCGCTGAATCCGTTGCTGCTGTTCCACCTGGTGGCCGGGGCGCACAACGAGGCGCTGATGATCGGCCTGATGCTGGCCGGTCTGGTGGTGGGCATCGAGCGTTCCGCCATCGCCGGGGCCGCGCTGATCGCCGCGGCGGTCGGCATCAAGGTGACGGCGGTGCTCGCCCTGGCGTTCTTGGCGATCCTGCTGGCCCGGCGCCGGGGCGGTCGCTGGCCGGACCTGCTGGCCATGGCCGCCCTGCTGGGGGCGGTCGCCGCCGCCGTGTTCGCGCTGCTCAGCTGGGCCGCGGGGTACGGCTTCGGCTGGCTGGCGGCGCTCGGCACCCCCGGCACCGTGCGCTCGTTCCTGTCCGTCACCACCTCGCTCGGCGTGGCCGGCGGCCAGGTCGGTCTGCTGCTGGGGCTGGGCGATGCGACCGACACGACGGTGGACACGCTGCACCCGGTGGGTACCGCCGTGGCCGCGGTGGTGGCCCTGGTGTTGATGTGGCGCAGCTGGCGCGCCCGGATCGAACCGATGCTGGCACTGGGCATCGCGATGGGCGCGTTCGTGCTGCTGGGGCCGGTCATCCAGCCGTGGTACCTGCTGTGGGCGGCGCTGCCGCTCGCGGCGTCCACCTCCGACGGCCGCTACCGCCGGGTGACGGTGTGGCTGACCGTGGTGTACGCGGTGATCATCATGCCCAACGGTGCGACCATCCCGGTGTTCGCGATCGTGCAGTCGGTGCTGGTGGCCGCCGCGGTGGCCGGGGTGGTGCTGCTGGTGCTGGCGCGCCGCGGCATGCCCACCTCCCGGCCGGCGGACGAGGCCCAGCCGGCGGCCGCACCGCAACGGTGACGGGGATCGCGCATCCGTTGCGTCCTGCACATTGCGTGTAATAACGCGCACTCTGCAGGACGCAACGGTCACCGGCGGCGGAGTCGTTCCTATCCTGAGCGGGTGAGCGACCGCGATGCCCTGGTCGTCGAGGACCTGCACCGCAGCTTCGGCGACGTCCGCGCGGTCGACGGGCTCAGCTTCCGGGTCCCGGAAGGTTCGCTGTTCGCCATGCTCGGCCCCAACGGCGCCGGCAAGACCACCACCGTGGAGATCTGCGAGGGCTTCGCCCGGCCGGACGCCGGTTCGGTCCGGGTGCTCGGGCTGGATCCGTGGCGCCAGCAGGCCGCCCTGCGGCCGCGCATCGGTGTGATGTTGCAGGCCGGCGGCGCCCACGGCAGCGCCCGGGCGGGCGAGATGCTGGATCTGGTCGCCCGGTGCGCCGCGCACCCGCACGACCCGGCGGGCCTGCTGGCCCTGCTCGGCTTGACCCGGGCGGCCCGCACACCGGTGCGGCGGCTGTCCGGCGGCCAGGTGCAGCGGCTGAACCTGGCGATGGCGCTGGTCGGCCGACCGCAGTTGCTGTTCCTGGACGAGCCGACCGCCGGCATGGACCCGCAGGCCCGGCACCTGGTGTGGGACGTGCTGCGCGCCGCGCGGTCGGACGGGGTGACGATCGTGCTCACCACCCACCTGCTGGACGAGGCGGAGTTGCTGGCCGACCGGGTGCTGATCATCGACCGCGGCCGCGAGGTGGTCAGTGGCAGCCCGAGCGAGCTGACCGGCACCGGCGCCCGGCTGCGGTTCACCGCCCGGCCTGGGCTGGACCTGGCCCCGCTGCGCGCCGCGCTGCCCGGCGCCCGAGTCACCGAGACGGCGGCCGGCCGCTACCTCGTCACCGGCGAGGTCCCGCCCACCGCCGCGGCGACCGTCACCTCGTTCTGCGTGACGGCCGGAGCGCCGCCGGAGGACCTGCACGTCGGCCGGCGCACGCTGGACGAGGTCTACCTGGAACTCACCGGCCGGCAGGTGCGCTCGTGACCGACGAGGACGTCGCGGGAGTGCAGCACGATTCCGGCCCTCGGGGCGCCGGCAGCCGTGCGCCGGACCCACCACTGTCGGAGGCGGCGTTCCCGGCCGGCACGTTCACGCCCCGCCCCGGACGGGCAACGCCCATCGCGATGGCGCTCGCCGCGGCCCGGCAGGAACTGCGCATCACGCTGCGCAACGGCGAACAGCTGCTGCTGGCGGTGGTCATCCCGCTCGCCGCGTTGCTGGGCATGACCCTGGTGCCCATCGGCGGCATCGACGAACCGCGGGTCGACACGGTCACGCCGGGAGTGCTGGCGCTGGCCGTGATGTCCTCGGCGTTCACCTCCCAGGCGATCACCACCGGCTTCGACCGGCGCTACGGCGTGCTCAAGCGGCTGGCGGCCACTGGCTTCCCGCGCTGGCTGCTGCTGGCGGCCAAGTGCGGCGCCACGCTGGCCGTGGTGGCCGGCCAGATCGCGCTGCTGTGCCTGGTGGCGGCGCTGGCCCTGGGCTGGCATCCGGTCGGCAACCCCGGCTGGGCGGTGCTGCTGGTGCTGCTGGGCGTCGCGGCCTTCGTCGGGTTGGCGCTGCTGCTGGGCGGCACGCTGCGTGCCGAGGCGGTGCTCGGCCTGGCCAACCTGGTGTGGCTGGTGCTGCTGGGAATCGGCGGCGTGCTGATCCCGCTGTCCAGCGCCCCCGACTGGCTGCGGGTGGTGGGCGAACTCACACCGGCCGGCGCGCTGTCCAGCGGGCTGCGGGACGTGCTGTCCGGCGGCCACGCACCCACCGCGACCTGCGTCGTCGTGCTCGTGGTGTGGGTCCTGATCGGCTGGCTGGGAACCGTACGCTGGTTCCGATGGCAGTGACCTCTCCCCCGGCACCCGCGGCGTCGCGCCCGACCCCGCGGCGGCCCGCCGCCCTCCCGGCGGCGTTCGGCTGGCGGTTGCCGGAGCGGCTGGTGCGCTGGTTCGCCTGGGCGGCAGTCATCACCAACGGCCTGATCGCCGTCACCGGCGCGACCGTGCGGGTCACCGGCTCCGGTCTGGGCTGCTCCACCTGGCCGGAGTGCCAGCCGGGCTCGCTGGTCCCGGAGTCCCGCTCCGGCATGGCAGCGATCCACCAGGCCATCGAGTTCGGCAACCGCACCTTGACCGGCGTGGTGCTGGTGGCATCGCTGGGCGCGTTCCTGCTGATCGCGTTGCTGCGCCCGGTGCGCCGGCAGCTGCTGCTGGTGGCCGGGATCGGGCCACTCGGCGTGCTGTTCCAGGCCGTGTGGGGCGGCATCGTGGTCTATACCGGGCTGCAGTGGTGGACGGTCGCCCCGCACCTGCTGGTCTCGCTGATCCTGGTGTTCGCCGCGGTCGTCACCCTGGTCAAGCTCGGCGAGGTGGACGCCCCGGCCCGACGGGCGGTCCCCCGCCCGCTGCAGGTACTCAGCTGGCTCACGGTGGCCGTGCTCGCGGCGCTGTGCGTGGCCGGGACGCTCGTCACCGCCGCCGGGCCGCACGCCGGAGACGTCGACACCCCGCGGCTGGAACTGTCGGTGCGCAACCTCGCGCAGCTGCACGCCGACCTGATGTTCCTGTACCTGGGCCTGATGGTGGCACTCGCGGTCGGTTTCCTGGCGGTGCGCGCGCCCCGGCGCCTGCTGGTGCGGATCGGTGTGCTGGTCGCGGTGACGGTGGCCCAGGGCGCGGTCGGCCTGGTGCAGTACGCGCTGGGCGTGCCGGAGGTCCTGGTGCTGGTGCACGTGCTGGGTGCGGTGTGCCTGATCGCCGCCGCCGCGGCGGTGACGATGGCCACCAGGACCCGCGAACCGGAACCCGAGGCGGCGTAGTCAGCGACCCTGGCCGGCCATCCGGCGGCGGTCCGCCGGGGTCATCGTCACCAGTGCGGTGAGTTCCCGGTCCCATTCGCGCACCGGCAGCCCGGCCCGCCGGCACACCTGCTCGGCCGCCGGCACCGAACCGACCACCGCATCGCCGAACTCGCCGTTCGGCGCCACCACCACGATCCGCGCGCCGTTCCGGCCGAGATGCTCGATCACCGCCACCGCGTCGCCGCCGTGTCGGGCGTCGAAGTCCCGCAGCCTGCCCACCGCCGCGGCATCGTGCTCCGCCAGCGGCGGCTCCGGGTCCGTCGGCGTGCCGCCAGGACCGTCGTTCACACTGCCCGATTGCCCGCTCGGCGCTCCGGCCTCACTCACCGGGCCACCTCACCAGGGCCACCAGCCGACGACGGCGAATCCCAGCGCCGCGTCCACCGCCCAGGCCACCGAGATCGCCGTCAGGTACAGGTTGGACAGGTGGAACAACGTCATCGGGCGGGCCGCCTCGCCGCGCACCACCCGCACGTGCAGCAGGTGCGCGGCGGCCAGGAAGGCCAGCCCGACCGGCGCCGCCACCGCGGCGTACACCCAGGACGAGGCCGGCACCAGCAGCAGCGAGCACCCCACCATCGCCCAGCTGTACAGCACGATCTGCCGCACCACGGTCCGCTCGGTGGCCACCACGGGCAGCATCGGAACGCGGGCCGCGGCGTAGTCCTCCCGGTAGCGCATGGCCAAGGCCCAGGTGTGCGGCGGCGTCCAGAAGAAGATCACCCCGAAGAACACCCAGGCCGGCCAGGCGATGCCGCCGGTCACCGCGGACCAGCCGATGATCACCGGCATGCAGCCGGCCAGCCCGCCCCACACGATGTTCTGGCTGGTGCGGCGCTTGAGCCAGAGGGTGTAGACGAAGACGTAGAACAGGATCGCGACCGCGGTCAGCGCGCCGGCCTGCCAGGTGGTGGCCAGCGCCAGGAAGCCGACCGAGGCCACGCCGAGCGCGATGCCGAACACCAGGGCGTTGCGGGTCGGCACCGCGTGCCGGGCCAGCGGGCGGGTCCGGGTGCGGCGCATCACCGCGTCGATGTCGGCGTCCGCCACGCAGTTCAACGCATTGGCGCTACCCGCCGCCAGCGTGCCACCCACCAGGGTCGCCAGCAGCACCCAGACCCCGGGCACCTCGCGGCGCGCGGCGAACATCGCGGGAATGGTGGTGATCAACAGCAGCTCGATGATCCGCGGCTTGGTCAGCGCGACGTAGGCGGCCAGTCGATCCCGCACCGACGTGGCGGCGGTGACGGGAATCGCGGCAGCGGCGCGACCCGGTGCCCGCTCGGCCGATCCGCTCTCCGGCGATGCCACACCCACGCCCGTGCCACTCCCTTACGCACCGCGCCGACCTGCCGACCCTGCGGGCCCATCCTATGGGCCGAACGGCGACGCGGCCCGCCCGACCCGACGGCGATGATCACCCCACGGGGCACCCGGGTAGCGGCGGGATAGGCTCGGCATCGCTGCTTGACCGTCGATGCCGGGCCGCGCGCACTGCCGTGTCACGACGGCACCCGCGACCGTCGAAGGAGGGTCCATACCGTGACCGACCCGATAGCCGAACCGACCGAGGCCAACGAGTTCACCGAGCTGGTCACGCCGCACGTACCGGACGATTGGACCGACCTGGACCGACGGGCGGTCGACACCATCCGGGTGCTGGCCGCCGACGCTGTGCAGAAGGTGGGCAACGGTCACCCCGGCACCGCGATGAGCCTGGCGCCGCTGGCCTACACGCTGTACCAGCGGGTGATGCGGCACGACCCGGCCGACCCGCACTGGCCGGGCCGGGACCGCTTCGTGCTGTCCTGCGGCCATTCCAGCCTGACCCTGTACCTGCAGCTCTACCTGTCCGGATACGGGCTGCAGATGGAGGACATCGCGGCGCTGCGCACCTGGGGCTCCAAGACCCCGGGGCACCCGGAGTACGGCCACACCGACGGGGTGGAGATCACCACCGGCCCGCTGGGCCAGGGCCTGTCCTCGGCGGTCGGCATGGCGATGGCGGCGCGCCGGGA
>DASSTH010000455.1:0-2665 GCA_035708025.1 Nakamurella sp.
CAGGTTGAAGCCGAGGTTGCCGACCAGGAACTCGGCGACGGTGGTGGTGACGACGGTGCCGGTGTTGCGGCCGAACCGCAGCAGGTCCGGCGTCACCGTGGCGCCGGCCAGCCACTTGGCCACGCCCAGCCCGATGATCGCGGGCAGTGCCATCTTGCCGGCCTGCTGCGGCACCGCGTTGACGATGGCGCCGAACCCACCCGCCTCGCTGACCGTCACGATCACCGCGACCACCACCAGGATGATCATCAGCGGCACGCCGAACCGGCCGATCCACTTCAGCCCGCGCTCGAAGCCCAGTCCGGAGATCACCAGGAACAGGATGCCCAGTCCGATGCTGTAGCCGATCTCGCCGGCCAGCCCGGCCTTGGGGAACACGTCGACCGTGATGCCCAGGATGTAGCCGTAGAACGCGGCGATGATCACCGCCATGATCAGCGACGGCAGCCGGCTGCCCTCCCGGCCGAAGGCGAACCGGGAACTGAGCGCGAAGCTCGTGCGCTCCCGCACCCCGATGATGCCCATCAGGATGCTGACCACCGAGATGATGGCCGAATAGGCCACCGCGATCAGCAGCGCGTTGGTGAAGGAGAAGTACAGCCCCAGGGTGTAGCCGAACACCAGGTCCGAGGCCGACACGGTGAATCCCATCCGGACCAGGGCGATGTCCCAGGTGGACTTGATCTGGGACTCCGGCACGGTGCGCAGGGAGTAGTCGTCGTACTTGTCCACGACGCCCGCGTCCTGCTGCTGCTGCGGCACGGCGTGGGAAGAGTTGCTGCTCATGCTCCATCACCTCGGTACTCGGGCGCCGGACGGGCCGGCGCGGATCGGGTTGCGACAGCGGGGAAGCCGCCGTCGACGTAGATCACCTGGCCGGTGATGAAACCGGCCCGGTCGCTGGCCAGGAAGCACACCGCGTCGGCCACGTCCGCCGGCTGCCCCCACCGGCCCAGCGGGGTGCGGCCCAGCACCGCCGCGGACCGTTCCGGGTCGGCGAGCCGGTCGGCGTTCAGCGGGCTGTCCAGGTAGCCCGGCGCCACCGCATTGACCCGGATCGACCGCGGCCCCAACGCCGCGGCGAACGTCCGGGTCAGGCTCTGCACCGCGGCCTTGCTGGCGGCGTACGCGGCCAACTCCACGTCGACGGTGCGGGTGACGACCGACCCGACGGTGACGATGCTGCCGCCGTCCGGCATGTCGCGGCCGGCGGCCAGCATGGCGTAGTACGGGCCGCGGACGTTGGTGGCGACGATCTCGTCGAACACGGCCGGGGGCACGCCGGCGGCATCCTCCCGGGCGGCCCGGCCGGCGTTGTTCACCAGCACGTCCGGCGTGCCGAAGTGCTCGGCGCTGCGGCGCAGCAACTGATCCGCCTGCTGCGGGTCGGCGACGTCGCACACCGTCACCGCCGCCTGCCCGCCGCGGTCGCCGACCAGTGCGACGGTGCCGTCCAGGGTCTCCCGGTGCCGGCCGGCGACCACCACCCGGGCGCCGGCATCGGCCAGCGCGCAGGCGATCGCGATGCCGATGCCCCGGCCGCCGCCGGTGACCACGGCGATCCGCCCCGCCAGCAGGTCGCTCGGGCGGTGCTCGGGCAGGTGGACGGGGGCCACTGAATGGACGGGGGCCACTGAGTGGACGGGGGCCACTGAGTGGACGGGGGCCACCGGGTGGCCGGGGGAGCCGGCGGGCATGCCGCTCACCCGCCCGCGCCGTGGGGTCCCGCGACGTCGCCGGCCGGCGCGGCTGCGGCGGGAGGGGCGTCGGTGCGGTGCCGGGTAGCCAGTTCGAGCAGTCCGTCGATGCCGGCATCGCCGGGATCGCGCAGCACGGCGGCGTCCAGCCCGACGGCCTGCAGCCGCTGCAGGCCGTGCAGGCAGCCATCGAGATCGCCGGCGACGGTGAAGGTGTCGATCATCTCGTCGTCGACGAGCTCGGTCGCGGGGGAGCCGGCCAGCCAACCGGCGCGGAACTTCTCGGCGGTCTCGGCGTCCAGGCCGGCGACCCGGGTGATGTCGTGGGCGCCGTGCACCCCGAGATAGGTGGCCAGTGCCGGCCGGACGGCGGCCCGGGCGGCGGTCGCGTCCGCATCGCAGGCGGCCAGCACGTAGGCGCCGGTCCACAGGTGCGGCCCGGCCTGCCGGCGGGCCCAGGTGATGTAGGCCGGTGACGACAGCAGCGAGAGCAGCACCCCGTCGGCGATCTCCCGGGCCAGCAAT
Source organism: Nakamurella sp. (assembly GCA_035708025.1). Classification (GTDB taxonomy): domain Bacteria; phylum Actinomycetota; class Actinomycetes; order Mycobacteriales; family Nakamurellaceae; genus Nakamurella. Next base: position 2,223 of record DASSTH010000455.1, read on the forward strand.
AGCGAGCGACGGCCCTTGGCGCCGAGGTGGATCGGGGCGGTCCGGGCCGGGGTGAAGGACAGCGCGGCGTCGATGGTGAAGTGCTCGCCGCGCAAATCGACCCGCCGGCCGGCCAGCGCGTCGCGCAGCGCGGTGACGCTCTCCCGCACCGCGGCCAGCGGGGCGCGGAACGGGATGCCGCATCGCTGTTGCATCCACACCGGGTTGCTGGCGCCCATCCCGAGCACCGCCCGGCCGCCGGCCAGCTCGTCCAGCGCCGCGAACTCCATCGCGGTGACCATGGGGTGCCTGGTCCACGGGTTGACGACGCCGATGCCCACCTGCGCGGCGTCGGTGCCGGCCGCGACCGCCGCAGCCACCGCGAACGCCCCGCGCTCGAAATAGTCCTCGGAGACCCAGATCTCCGCGATGCCTGCCTGCTCCGCGCGCTGCGCCACCCGCAC
>DASSTH010000456.1:0-5044 GCA_035708025.1 Nakamurella sp.
GCGGCGCGGTTGCTGGACACGGCGGGTTGGCGCACCCTGGTGCCGCCGCAGAACTTTTATGTCGGTGGGATGGCCGGGCCGCTGTTGCCGGGAGAACTCGACCGTGCCGAGGACTGGGGCGAGCAACTCGGTCGGTTGGCGGTGCTCACCGGGCCGCCGCCGCACATCGCACAGTCCTGAGCCGCGGGTCAGCGTGCGGTGAGCGCGCGCAGGTCGGCGCCGGACGCGACCATCGCCGGTAGCAGCACCCGGTCCGCGCTGTGCCACCGCGCCTGGCACAGCGCGACCAGCGCTCCGGCCGCGGCCGCGGAGGCGACACCCGACGAGTCCGCCTCGATCTCGTCCGCCAGCACGGACAGCAGCCGACCTTCGCCCGGCATGGCCCGAACCAGGACGTCCAGCCCCGGGCCGGAGACGGCGCGCGCTCCGGCCTCCTCCCGGACGGCGTCGGGCAGCACCTGCTCACGGACGAACCGGACGAGATCCATCCGCGCGCGGACGACTCCGCGGCCGTATGGCAACTCGGCCAGCAGCGCCTCCGCGAGGTCCACCAGTCGGTCGCCCAACTCGGAGTGCCGCTTCGCGATCTTGGTCGCGACCTCTGCGGCAGGACGCTTCCTCATGTCTCCTCCGTCACCGCCACCATCGTTGACCCGCCGGCCGCGCGCCCGCCAGAACGCGGTCGCGGTGCCGGCCCTTCGCGGATCCGTCCCGCTTCGGTGACGGTATCCACGGCCGCCGGTCCCGCCCAGGGCCCAAGGACCCTGTACTGACGCATGCCGCCCGCTCGCCGTAGGGTGACGGGAACCCGTGTAAGGATCTGCGGCGCGGGAGGTGACGCCATGACGCGGGCCGACCATGCGGGCGGCGACCCGGCGATGGGTGTGGCGCCGGGCGTCGACGGTGTGCGGCCCCGGCGGCCGGAGCCGGTCGGCGAGGACGACCGGCTGAACGGTCTGCTGGAGGCGTTCGTCGCCGTCTCCGAGGGACTCGAGTTGCAGGCCACCCTGCGCCGGATCGTGCAGGCCGCGGCCGACCTGGTGGACGCCCGGTACGGGGCCCTCGGCGTGCTGGACGACCATGGGGGGCTGGCGGAGTTCGTATACGTGGGGATCGACGAGCAGACCAGGGCGGCCCTCGGCTCGCCGCCGCGCGGGCACGGCCTGGTGGGACTGCTGATCGCCCACCCGCAGGTGGTGCGGCTGTCCGACCTCACGACCCATCCCGCCTCGGTGGGCTTCCCGCCGGGACATCCGGAGATGCACACCTTCCTCGGGGCGCCGATCCGGGTGCGTGGCAAGGTGTTCGGGAACCTGTACCTGACCGAGAAGCGTGGCGGTGGGCAGTTCACCGCTCGAGACGAGATCGTGCTGTCCGCGCTGGCTTCCGCGGCCGGGTCCGCGGTGCAGAACGCCCGGTTGTACGAGGAGGTGCGCAGCCGGGAACGTTGGTTGCTGGCCACGGCCGAGATCCGTTCCGAGTTGCTGTCGGGGGGAACGGTCGCCGATGCGCTGGCCCTGATCGCCCGGCGCGCAACGGATCTGCTGGACGCCGACGGCACCCTGGTGCTGATCGCCGACGGGCCGGGCGTGCTGTCGGCCCGGGCGGCGGCAGGCCCGCTGGCGGCGCCGGTGCTGGGAGTGGCGGCGGCCACCGACCAGCCGTGGCTGCGCCGCCTGCTGCTGGCGCCCGGACCCAGCACGGCCGAGTATCTTGCCGTGCCCGCCGGGGATCCGATGGAACCGGCCTTCACCGCGGCCGGGCCGCTGATCGTGGCCCCGCTGCCCGGCGGAAGTACCGACGGCGGGCTGCTGGTGTGCCTGCGGCGCAAGGACTCTCCGAAATTCGACGCCGAGCACCTGCCGCTGCTGGCCGGTCTGGCCGAGCAGGCCTCGCTGGCTTTGGAGGTGTCCGATCGGCAGGAGGAGCGGCGCCGATACGAGTTGGTGGCCGAGCGGGAGCGGATCGCCCGCGACCTGCACGACCACGTGATCCAGCGGCTGTTCGCGGTGGGACTCAGCCTGCAGAGCCAGGAGTCACGCGTCTCGGACCGGATCCTGCGCGAGCGCCTGGCCAACGCGGTACAGCAGGTGGACGAAGCCATCCGTGACCTGCGCACGTCCATCTTCGATCTGCGCGCGGCCACCGGCGACCGGCCCCGGAACCTGCGCCGCCGGCTGCTGGACATCGCGGCCGGCACCGGCGACGGCGGGCTGACCTCGTCGGTCAGGATCGACGGGCCGGTGGACACGCTCGTCCCGCCGGAACTCGCCGAGCACGCCGAGGCGGTGGTGCGGGAGGCGGTCAGCAACGCGGTCCGGCATTCCGGCGGCAGCACCGTCACGGTGGCGATCGCGGTGGGCGACCGGTTGTCCATCGAGGTCACCGACGACGGGACCGGGATCGCCGACGACACGCCGCGACGCGGACTGCGCAACCTGGCCGATCGCGCGCGCGGTTGTGGCGGCGAGTTCTCCGTGCAGCCCGGCCCGGAGGGCGGTACCCGGTTGCGCTGGACGGCGCCACTGCCCGAGGAGTGATCCTTCCGGCGTGGCCGTCAGGTTCCGGGCTTGCGGTCCGAGTGCAGCTTGGTCGCCAGGATCGCCGCCTGGGTGCGGTGCTCCAGGCCGAGCTTGGCCAGCAGGTGCGAGACGTAGTTCTTCACGGTCTTCTCGGCCAGGAACAGCCGTTCGCCGATCTGCCGGTTGGTCAGCCCCTCGGCGATCAGCTCGAGAACCGCGCGTTCCTGCTCGGTCAATGCCTGCAGCGGCGCGGCCTGCTCCTGCTCCTGCTTGATGCGGCGCATCACGGCCGCGGTGGACCGGGCATCCAGCAGGCTGCCACCGGCACCGACGGTGCGCACCCCGGCCACCAGGTCCACGCCCCGCACCTGCTTGAGCATGAACCCGGAGGCGCCGGCCATGATGGCGCCGAACAGCGCCTCGTCGTCGTCGAACGAGGTGAGCATCAGGCAGCGCAGGTCCGGCATCGCCGAGCGCAGCTCGCGGCACAACTCCACCCCGTTGCCGTCCGGCAACCGCACGTCCAATACCGCCACGTCCGGCCGCACGGCCGGCACCCGCGCTAGCGCCTCGGCCGCCGACCCGGCCTCCCCGACGACCTGCAGGTCGTCCTCCGACTCCAGCAGGTCGGCGATGCCACGGCGCACCACCTCGTGATCGTCGACCAGGAACACCCGGATCATCGACATGGCTGAACCCTTCCCATCCGACACCGAGCTGAACACCATCAGCCGACCGCGCTCGGCGGCACCGCCGTGCTCCATACTGCCGCAGCATCAGGCCGGGAATGCTGCAACCGGCGTCCGGTGATGCGCTCCACCGAGATGGCGACATAGCGCGCGGCCGGGTCGGTCACCCAGCTGCGGATGCCCGCGGCGTCCAGCAGCGCCCGCTCGTCCGGGTCGCTGACCAGCCGGGCGGTCCCGACCACCAGCACGCTCCATCCGGACGTACCGGCGGAATCGAATTCATCGACCTGGAAGGCCACGACGGTGCGGTTGACCGCGGCGGTCATCTTGGTGCCCGCCGCGGTACGGAAGTAGATCTCCCGGCCGATCAACTGGTAGTTCACCGGGAGCGCGGCCGGCATGGCGTTCATCGAGACCACCACGCGACCGACCGGCGCGCCGGCCAGCAGCCGCCAGCACTCGGCGTCGGTCAGTACCCACAAACCCGTGGAATCGGCCCTCATGCAGCCATGTCACGTGCGCCCACCGCCCCCGGCAAGGGACTTTCGTCATCGGCGGCGCCGGTGCGACCCGGTGGTGACCTCCGGGCCGGAACCCTGTGACCTTGGTCCCGCCCGGCCGGACCGATGTACCTCGCGACTTCCGCCCCGGCGGGCAGCACGATCGAAGCGTCGATGAGGAACCATCGGCGCGGGATGACCGCCCGCCCACGCGGTCGGCAACAAGGGGTGCATTGTCATGAGGTCTGCACTGGACAGGCTGGTGAGTTGGATCGGCATCGCGGTCGCCGCGGTGTTGATCGTGGCCGGAGCGCTGCTCACCTGGGGAAGCAACTTCATCGGCGGCGAGGTGCACGACCAACTGGCCGCCCAGAAGATCTACTTCCCGCCGGCGGACAGCCCGGCCGTGGCGGGCGACGAGTTCGCCCAGATGCGTCAGTTCGGCGGTCAGTTGATGACCACCGGTGAGCAGGCGAAGGTCTACGCGGACGACTTCATCGCCGTGCACCTGAGCGAGATCGCCGGGGGCAAGACCTACGCCGAGCTGAGCAGCCAGGCGCAGGCGAACCCGGACGACCAGAAGCTCGCCGGGCAGGTGCAGACCATGTTCCGCGGCGAGACGCTGCGCGGCCTGCTGCTGAACGCCTACGCGTTCGGAACGGTCGGCACCATCGCCGGCATCGCGGCCATCGCCTCGTTCGTCGCGGCCGGCCTGATGCTGGTGCTGTCCGGGCTGGGCTTCTGGCACGCCCGGCGGAGCGGCCCCGCGGTCCCGGCCGCCGTACGCCGGGAGACGGTCTCCGCAGGCTGATCCGGCAGGCCGAACCATCACCGGCCCAGGGCGCATCCGGCGTCCTGGGCCGGTGACGCGTTCCGTCGGTGGCACCGGATGTCTCGGCCGGACCGCTCGGGATAGCCTCAGCCCATCGGCCGACGGCAGGTGAGGAGCGAATCGTGGACCTGGGACTGGACGGCAGGACCGCGCTGGTGTGCGCATCGACCGGAGGGTTGGGCCGGGCCACCGCGGAGGCGCTGGCGGCCGAGGGCGCCCGGGTGGTGGTCAGCGGGCGACGTGCCGACCTGGCCGGGCAGATCGCCGCCGGCCTGCAGGGAGCGGTCGCCGTGCCGGTGGACGTCACCGCCCCGGGCGCCGCCGCGGACCTGGTGGACGCCGCCCGCCGTGAGCTGGGCGCCGACCTGGACATCGTGGTGCTCAACGGCCCGGGCCCCAAGCCGGCCGGCGCCACCGGGATCGGGGAGGACGACCTGCGCGCAGCGCTGGAGGCCCTGCTGGTCTTCCACCAGGGCCTGGTCGCGCGGGTGTTGCCCGGCA
>DASSTH010000457.1:0-15623 GCA_035708025.1 Nakamurella sp.
ATCAGCGCCTCGATGCCCTGGATCGCCGCGGCCGCGCCGGCCACCGTGGTGATGCACGGGATGTCGGCGGCTACCGCGGCGGTGCGGATCTCGTATCCGTCGGTGCGGGTTCCGGAGTGCCCGTACGGGGTGTTGATCACCAGGTCGATCCGCCCGGCCCGGATCGCGTCCACCACATTGTCAGGCCCCTGGAAGTGCTTGCGCACCACCGACACGTCCATGCCGTTGCGCCGCAGCATGGCGGCGGTGCCCTCGGTGGCTAGCACGGTGAACCCGAGGTCGGCCAGCCGCTTGGTGGGGAACACCATCGCCCGCTTGTCGGCGTTGGCCACCGACACGAACACCGTGCCGGAGGTGGGCAGCGAGCCGTAGGACGCGGTCTGCGACTTGGCGAACGCCGGGCCGAAGGCGGTGTCGATGCCCATCACCTCGCCGGTGGAGCGCATCTCGGGGCCGAGGATGGTGTCCACCCCGGTGCCGTCCGGGCGGCGGAACCGGTGGAACGGCATGACCGCCTCCTTCACCGCCACCGGCGCGCTGTCCGGCAGCGATCCCCCGTCACCGACGGGTGCCAGCAACCCCTCGGCCCGCAGCTGAGCGATGGTGGCGCCCGCCATGATCCGCGCCGCGGCCTTGGCCAGCGGCACCGCTGTCGCCTTGGAGGAGAACGGAACCGTCCGGGACGCCCGGGGATTGGCCTCCAGCACGTACAGCGTCTGACCCTTGAGGGCGTACTGCACGTTGAGCAGCCCGCGCACCCCGCAGCCCAGCGCGATGGCCTCGGTGTGCGATCGCACCAGCTCGATCTCGCTGCGGCCCAGGGTGATCGGCGGCAGCACGCACGCCGAGTCGCCGGAGTGCACGCCGGCCTCCTCGATGTGCTCCATCACCCCGCCGAGGTAGACCTCCGCGCCGTCACACAGCGCGTCCACGTCGATCTCGATGGCGTCGTCCAGGAAGCGGTCCACCAGCACCGGGTGATCGGCGGTGATCTCGGTGGCCCGGGAGATGTAGTCGGCCAAGGACTGCTCGTCGTAGACGATCTCCATGCCGCGCCCGCCCAGCACGTACGACGGCCGCACCAGCACCGGGTACCCGACCCGATCGGCCACCGTGCGGGCCTGGTCGAAGGAGGTGGCGGTGCCGAACGCGGGAGCCGGCAGCCCGGCCCGGTGCAGCAGTTCGCCGAACCTGCCGCGGTCCTCGGCCAGATCGATGGCGTCCGGCTGGGTGCCCAGGATGCGCACGCCGGAACGCGCCAGCTCCTGCGCCAGTTTCAACGGTGTCTGCCCGCCCAGCGTGACGATCACGCCGGCCAGTTCGCCCGACTCCCGTTCCGCGGCCACCACCTCCAGCACGTCCTCGGTGGTCAGCGGCTCGAAGTACAGCCGGTCGGCGGTGTCGTAGTCGGTGGACACCGTCTCCGGGTTGCAGTTGACCATCACGGTCTCGAATCCGGCGTCCCGCAGCGCCATCGCCGCGTGCACGCAGGAGTAGTCGAACTCGATGCCCTGCCCGATCCGGTTCGGGCCGGAGCCCAGGATGATCACCTTCGGCCGGTCGCGTTGCGGCGCCACCTCGGACTCCGCGTCCGGGTCCGACTCGTAGGCCGAGTAGTGGTACGGGGTGCGCGCCTCGAACTCCGCGGCGCAGGTGTCCACGGTCTTGAACACCGGCCGGACCCCGGCCGCCCAGCGGCGTTCCCGCACGGCGCCCTCGCCGGCCAGCGCATGGTCCCCGGCGGCGGCCCGCAGCCGGGCGATCTGCGCGTCGGACAGCCCGTGCCGCTTGGCCTTGCGCAGCAGTTCCGGGTCCAGGTCGGCGGCGGTCGCCACCTCCCGGCCGACCGCCTGGATCAGGGTGATCTGGTCCAGGAACCACGGGTCGATGCCGGTCGCCCGATGCACCTGTTTGACGCTCGCCCCGGCGCGCAGCGCCCGCTCGATACCGTACAGCCGGCCGTCGGTGGGCACCCGGAGCGACTCCAGCAACCCTGGCAGGTCACCGATCCCGGCGCCGGCCGGATCCGCCGGCTCGGCGCCGGTCCAGAATCCGGCGGTGGACGTCTCGGTGGATCGCATCGCCTTGCCCAGCGCTTCGGCGAACGACCGGCCGATCGCCATCGCCTCGCCGACGGATTTCATGGTGGTGGTCAGTTCCGGGTCGGCGCCGGGGAACTTCTCGAACGCGAACCGGGGGATCTTCACCACCACGTAGTCCAGGGCCGGCTCGAAGGCGGCCGGGGTGGCCCTCGTGATGTCGTTGGCGATCTCGTCCAGCCGGTATCCGATGGCCAGTTTGGCGGCGATCTTGGCGATCGGGAAGCCGGTCGCCTTGCTGGCCAGCGCGGAGGACCGGGACACCCGGGGGTTCATCTCGATCACCACCATCCGGCCGGTGTCCGGATTGATGGCGAACTGGATGTTGCATCCCCCGGTGGCCACCCCGACCGCGCGCAGCACGGCCAGTCCCATGTCGCGCATCGCCTGGTACTCGCGGTCGGTCAACGTCATCGCCGGGGCGACGGTGACGGAGTCCCCGGTGTGCACCCCCATCGGGTCGAGGTTCTCGATCGAGCAGACCACCACGGCGTTGTCGGCGCCGTCGCGCATCAGTTCCAGCTCGAACTCCTTCCAGCCGAGCACGCTCTCCTCGATCAGCACCTCGTGCACCGGCGAGGCGGCCAGCCCGGCGGACGCCAGGCGCTGCAGCGACTCCGGGGTGTGCGCCATCCCGGACCCCAGTCCGCCCATGGTGAACGACGGCCGGATCACCACCGGCAGGCCGAGCTCCTCGACCGCGCCGCGCACCTCCGGCAGCGAGTGGCAGACCGCCGAGCGGGGCACGTCGCCGCCGACCGAGCGCACGATGTCCTTGAACAGCTGCCGGTCCTCGCCGCGCCGGATGGCCGGGATGTCGGCGCCGATCAGCTCCACCCCGTACCGGTTCAGCACTCCCGCGTCGGCCAGCGCTATCGCGGTGTTCAGCGCGGTCTGCCCGCCCAGGGTGGCCAGCACCGCGTCCACCGGGTGCCCGGCGGCCGCCTGGTCGGCCAGCACCTGCTCCACGAACTGCGCGGTGATCGGTTCGATGTAGGTGGCGTCGGCGAACTCCGGATCCGTCATGATGGTCGCCGGATTGGAGTTGATCAGGCTGACCCGGATGCCCTCCTCGCGCAGCACCCGGCAGGCCTGGGTACCGGAGTAGTCGAACTCGCAGGCCTGGCCGATAACTATCGGCCCGGAGCCGATCACAAGCACGTGCCGGAGGTCGTCGCGGCGCGGCATCAGGCGGCCCTCCCGGCGCTCATCAGGTCGGCGAACCGGTCGAAGAGGTAGCCGGCATCGTGCGGCCCGGCCGCCGCCTCCGGATGGAACTGCACCGAGAACGCCGGTACGTCAAGGCATTCCAGCCCTTCCACCACGCCGTCGTTCAGGCAGGTGAAGCTGACCTGGGCCCGGCCGTGACCGGTGTCCAGCACCCGGCCGGCGCGGGCGTCGACGGCGAAGCCGTGGTTGTGCGAGCTGATCAGCACCCGGCCGGTCGCCTCCTCGCGCACCGGCTGGTTGACGCCGCGGTGGCCGAACGGCAGCTTGTAGGTGCCGAAACCGAGCGCGCGGCCGAGAATCTGGTTGCCGAAGCAGATGCCGAACAGCGGGATCCGCCGGTCCAGCACCTGTTCGGTCAGCGCCACCAGGGCGTCAGCGGTCGCCGGATCGCCTGGCCCGTTGGACAGGAACACCCCGTCCACGCCCAGCGCCTGGATCCGGTCGATGCCGCTGTCGGCGGGCAGCACGTGCGTGGTGATGCCGCGGGCCGCCAGCATCTGCGGGGTGTTGGCCTTGATGCCCAGATCGAGCGCGGCGACGGTGAAGTGCTGCCGGCCGGTGGCGGGAACGGTGTAGGGCTCGCTGGTGGTGACCTCCCCGGCCAGGTCCGCGCCGGCCATCGGCGGCACCGAGCGCACCACCGCCAGCATCGTCTCGGCGTCCGCCGGGCCGTCACCGCCGACGGCGTCACCGGAGAAGATGCCGCAGCGCATCACCCCGGCGGAGCGCAGGTGACGGGTCAGGCCGCGGGTGTCCACGTCGCTGATCCCCACCACCCCCTGCCGGGCCATCTCGGCCTGCAGCGACGTGGTGGCCCGGTGGTTGGACGGCCGCGGCGACAGGTCGCGCACCACGAAGCCCGCCACCTGGATGCGCGTCGACTCGTCGTCGTTCGCGCCGCGGTCGGATCCGGCCACCCAGCCGGTGTTGCCGATCTGCGGGGCGGTGGCCACCACGATCTGCCGGCGGTAGGACGGGTCGGTGAGCGTCTCCTGGTAGCCGGTCATGCCGGTGGTGAACACCGCCTCGCCCAGAGCCGTGCCGCTGGCACCGAACCCCCGCCCGGTGAACGCGCGCCCGTCCTCCAACATCAGCACTGCGGGCGTCACGCGAAGACCTCCATCGCCGGTGATCCATCCCGCACGGTGGCCCGGCCACGCAGGAACGTCCAGCGCACCGCCGCGGGCAACTCGCGACCCTCGAACGGGGTGTTGCGGGACAGGCTGGCCAGTTCCGCGCCGCGCACCGTCCAGCGCGCGGCCGGGTCGACCACCGTCAGGTTGGCCGGCTCGCCGACCGCGATGGGCCGCCCGTGTTCGCCCAGATCGCCGATCCGGGCGGGATTCTCGCTCATCACTCGGGCCACCCCCCGCCAGTCCAGCAACCCGGTCTCGACCATCGATGCGGCCACCACGGACAGCGCCGTCTGCAGGCCCAGCATTCCGGGCCGGGCCGCGGCCCACTCGGTCTCCTTGTCCTGCCGGGCGTGCGGGGCGTGGTCGGTGGCCACCACGTCGATGACGCCGTCGGCCAGCGCCCGGCGCAGCGCGTGGGTGTCGGCCTCGGTGCGCAGCGGCGGATTCACCTTGAACACCGGGTCGTAGGAGGCGGCGCAGGCGTCGGTCAGCAGCAGGTGGTGCGGCGTCACCTCGGCCGTCACCGCCGTTCCGCGGGCCTTGGCGGCGGCCACCAGTTCCGCCGCACCGGCGGTGGACAGGTGGCAGATGTGCAGCCGGGATCCGACATGGCCGGCCAGCAGGCAGTCCCGGGCCACGATCGCCTCCTCGGCCACCGCCGGCCACCCGGCCAGGCCCAGCCGGCCGGACAGCGGCCCCTCGTGCATCTGCGCGCCGACGGTCAGCCGCGGCTCCTGGGCGTGCTGGGCGATCACCCCGCCGAACGCCTTGACGTACTCCAGCGCGCGGCGCATCAGCAGCGGATCCGACACGCAGTCGCCGTCGTCGGAGAACACCCGCACCCGGGCGGCGGAGGTGGCCATGGCGGCCAGTTCGGCGAGCTGGGTGCCGCGCCGGCCCACCGTCACCGCCCCGATCGGCTGCACGTCGACCAGGCCGACCTCCCGGCCCAGCCGGTACACCTGCTCCACCACGCCGGCGGTGTCGGCGGCCGGCTCGGTGTTGGGCATGGCGAACACCGCGGTGTACCCGCCGAGGGCGGCGGCGGCGGATCCGGTGGCCACCGTCTCGGCGTCCTCGGCACCCGGCTCGCGCAGGTGAGCGTGCAGGTCGACCAGCCCGGGCAGCACCACCAGGCCGGCGGCGTCCAGCTGCTCGGCGTCCGCGGCATCGGCGTGCGCTGCGGCGTCCCGCCCCATGGCGACGATCCGGCCACCGGACAACAGCACGTCGGCCGGCCGCTCGCCGTAGGGTGCGCCGCCGCGGATCAGTACCGACCCGGCCGGGACGTGGCTCATCTGGACTCCCCTTCGCCGTACTGGACCGCTGGCTCGGCGCTCCGCTCGCCGGTGTCCGCTTCGCTGCCGGCTCCCTCGCCGGACAGCAGGAGGTACAACACGGCCATGCGCACCGTCACGCCGTTGGCCACCTGCTCGGTGATCACCGATCCGTCGCCGTCGGCCACCGCCGGAGAGATCTCCATCCCGCGGTTCATGGGCCCGGGGTGCATGACGATCCCGCCGGGGTCGATCAGCGAGCGGCGCCGCAGGTCCAGCCCGTAGCGCCGGGTGTACTCGCGGGCGGTCGGGAAGAACGCGCCGTCCATCCGCTCCCGCTGCACCCGCAGCATCATCACCGCGTCCGCCCCGGGCAGCGCATCGTCCAGGTCGTAGGACACCGCGCAGGGCCAGTCGCCGACGCCCACCGGCAGCAGGGTTGGCGGCGCGACCAGGGTGACCGAGGCGCCCAGGGTGTGCAGCAGCAGCACGTTGGACCGCGCCACCCGGGAGTGCAGCACGTCCCCCACGATCACCACGCGGCGCCCGTCCAGCGCACTGCCGGTGCGGCCGCCGGCCAGGTGCCGGCGCAGCGTGAAGGCGTCCAGCAGCGCCTGGGTGGGGTGCTCGTGGGTGCCGTCACCGGCGTTGACCACGCTGCCGCGCACCCAGCCGGACAGCCGGTGCGGCGCCCCGGACGCCGAGTGCCGGCACACCACCGCGTCGGCGCCCATGGCCTGCAGGGTGAGCGCGGTGTCCTTCAGCGACTCGCCCTTGGACACGCTGGAGCCCTTGGCGGAGAAGTTGATCACGTCCGCGGACAGCCGCTTGGCCGCGACCTCGAAGGAGATCCGGGTGCGGGTGGAGTCCTCGTAGAACAGGTTGACCACCGTGCGGCCGCGCAGCGTGGGCAGCTTGCGCACCTCGCGGCCGGCCATCGCCTGGTCGATCCGTTCGGCGGTGTCCAGCACCTGGATGGCGGCCGGGCGGTCCAGGTCCGCGGCCGACAGCAGGTGACGGGGCAGCCGGGCCCGGGACATCTGGTCGGTGCCGGCGCCGGGCAGCGGGTCCGCGGCGCCCGGTCCGGGGGCGGCCGTCGGTGAGCCGCCGGCGGCCGGCGTGCCGAAGGGTTCCCCGGCGGCCAGGTCCGCCGGCCGGCCGGCGGGGTGCGGGGAGGTGTGCAGGGAGGTCTGCAGGGACGTCATCGGGCACGCACCACCTGTACGGCATCGACCCCGTCGGTCTCGGCCAGCCGGACCGCGACGTCGTCGTCGAACGCCGTGGGGATGTTCTTGCCGACGTAGTCGGCGCGGATGGGCAGTTGCCGGTGGCCGCGGTCGACCAGCACCGCCAGCCGGATCGCGGCGGGCCGGCCGTGATCGCGCAGCGCGTCCATCGCGGCCCGCACGGTGCGGCCGGAGTACAGCACGTCGTCGACCAGCACCACGGTGATGCCGTCCACGCCCGACTCCGGCATCCGGGTCTCCTCCAGCGCCCGCGGGGGCCGGCCGCGCAGGTCGTCCCGGTACAGCGTGATGTCCAGGGCACCCATCGGGACGTCCCGGCCGGTGAACGCCCGCATGCGCTCGGTCAGCCGGCCGGCCAGCGTCACGCCGCGGGTGGGGATGCCGACCAGCAGCACCGGGGCGTCGCCGACGCTCTCCAGGATCTGGTGCGCGATCCGGTCGACCGTCCGGCCGATGTCGGCGGCGGACAGGATCACGGCGGTGCGAGCGGCCGACGAGCCATCCGTGGGATTGCCGGTCGGCGGAGCGCCGGAAGGGGGAATGTCGGTGGCACGGTCGCCGGTCTGAACGGGGCGCGCAGGCACCATCCCAGACCTCCTTTCCCGCCTCACGGGACGGCTTTAAAGGATGTCGCGCACAATGCTAACAACGGCCGGCGAAGGCCCTGCGGGGTGGTGTCCGCACTCGGCGCGTCACCCCCCTCGGGTACCGACCCGGCCGGTAATCGGCGGCCGGCGCGGGCCGCGCCGCCGCGGCGACGCGATTGGTTCGTTACGGACAGTGCACCCGTCTCGGCACCGGCATCTGGATCGGCACGGCCAAGTGCGGGTACGGTATCGCTACTCTGCGTGGTATCACGGGCGCCCCGTCCCCGGAACGGACGCAGCGAAGCGGGCTTGTCGTGAGGGGAGTACGTGATGTCGCAGGACTACGCGCACGCGTTGGGCGCGCGGCTGCGCGCGATCCGCATGCAACAGGGCCTGAGCCTGCACGGCGTCGAGGAGAAGTCGGAGGGCCGCTGGAAGGCGGTCGTCGTCGGATCCTACGAGCGCGGTGACCGGGCGGTGACGGTGGCCAAACTGGCCGATCTCGCCGACTTCTACGGCGTCCCGGTGGCCGAGCTGCTGCCGGAGTCCCGGCCCAGCCGGCGCGGGGCGATCGCTCCGAAGCTGGTGATCGACCTGCAGCGACTGGCCGAGTTGCCGGCCCACCAAGCGGGCCCGCTGGCCCGTTACGCCGCCGCCATCCAGTCCCAACGCGGCGACTACAACGGGAAGGTGCTGACCATCCGTTCGGAGGATTTGCGATCCCTGGCGGTCATCTACGACATGACCCCCGAGGACCTGACGCAGCAGCTGGTGGACTGGGGCGTGCTGCCGGCCGGCACCGAGATCGAGTAGCCGGCGCACCGGCCGGCCGGCCGCTCAGGGCGGTGACGGGTCAGCCGGCGGCCCCGTCACCGATGCGGCTGCTCGCGCAGGCGCGGGGCGATGACGGCGATCTGGCCCAGCACCCCATTGATGAAGCGGGGCGAGTTGTCGGTGGACAGCGACTTGGCCAGTTCCACCGCCTCGTCCACCGCCACCGCGGGCGGCACGTCCGGCGAGTAGACCAGTTCCCAGACCGCGATGCGCAAGATGGCGCGGTCCACGGCGGGCATCCGGGCCAGCGTCCAGTCCACCGAGTGTTGCGCGATCAGCTCGTCCACCCGGGTGCGGTGCTCGGCGACGCCGCGGACCACCGCCTCGGCGTACTCGCCCAGCGGCGGGGGGGCGGCGCGCCGCTCGTCCAGCACCGTCAGCGGGTCGGCCTCCCGCGCCTCGGCGGCGTACAGGATGTCCAGCGCCCGCTTGCGAGCCTTGGACCTGGCGGCCATCAGCGGATCCGATCGCTAGCTGGTGCCGGAGGGCGGGACGACGGTTCGGGGACGGTGGTCAGTTGTTGACCCGGCCCAGATACCGCCCGTCCCGGGTGTCGACCTTGATGCGGTCGCCGGTGTTCAGGAACAGCGGTACCTGGATCTCGGCACCGGTCTCCAGGGTGGCGGGCTTGGTGCCCCCGGTGGACCGGTCGCCCTGCAGGCCGGGGTCGGTGTGCTGGATCACCAGTTCCACCGAGGCCGGCAGCTCGACGTACAGCACGGTGCCCTCGTGCGTGGCGACCATCGCCTCCTGGTTCTCCAGCAGGTAGTTGGCCGCGTCACCGACGGTCTCGGCCGGGATGGGGATCTGGTCGAAGGTCTGGCCGTCCATGAAGACGTAGGAGTCGCCGTCCGAGTACAGGTAGGTCATGTCGCGCTTGTCGACGGTCGCGGTGTCCACCTTGACACCGGCGTTGAACGTCTTGTCGACCACCTTGCCGGACAGCACGTTCTTCAACGTGGTGCGCACGAACGCCGGGCCCTTGCCGGGCTTGACATGCTGGAACTCGGTGATGGTCCAGAGTTGCCCGTCGATGACGAGCACGAGGCCATTCTTGAAATCGCTGGTGGAGGCCATGACGGGCCCACGGTCCTTTCGCTTCGGCGGTGTCGCTCCGGCCGCGGCCGCGTCGGCGGGGGTCAGGCGCCAGCGGCCCGGTCAGGGCTGCAGCACCACCAGATCCCGCGGGGCGAGCGTGAGTGGCCGGTACCCGTCGGGCCCCACCACGCCGCTGTCCTCGATGCGGACGCCGCCGCGGCCCGGGAGGTAGACCCCCGGCTCGACGGTGACGGTCATGTCGGCAGTCATCCTACCGGCGGCGGTGGCCGCCAACGACGGTGCCTCGTGCACCTGCAGGCCCACGCCGTGGCCCAGCCCGTGGCCGAACCGCTCACCGAACCCGGCCGCGGTGATCACCTCCCGGGCCGCGGCGTCGACGCTCCGGCAGGTGGCCCCGGCGGTGGCGGCGTCCCGCCCGGCCTGCTGGGCGGCGGCCACCAGGGCGTGCAGTTCGGCCTGCCAACCGGCCGCCGGGCCCAGCACGAAGGTCCTGGTCATGTCGGAGTGGTAGCCGTCCACCACCGCCCCGAAGTCGATCTTCAGCAGGTCCCCCCGGGCCAGCGGCCGGTCGGTGGGCTGGTGGTGCGGGATCGCCGAGTGCTCGCCAGCGGCCAGGATGGTGGGGAACGAGACGTCCTGCGAGCCCAGCCGGCGCATGCGCTCGTCGAGGTCCAAGGCGACCTCTCGCTCGGTGCGGCCGGCGCGGATGCCGCCGGCCTCGATCAGGCCGGCCAGGGCCTCGTCGGCGATCGCGCAGGCCTGCTGCAGGGCGGCGATCTCGCTCGGGTCCTTCGTCGCGCGGAGTCGCTCCACCGCCCCGGCGAGGCCGACCAGTTCGGTGCCGGGCGGCGCGGCGGCGGCCAGCGCGGCGTGCTGCTCGACGGTGACCACGTGCGACTCGAACGCGGTGCGCCCGCCGCCGGCGGCGACCAGCGCCAGGTCGCTGGCCCGGTCCACCACCGTCCGCAGGTCCGGCACCTCGGCGGCGGCCTGCTCGACGTAGCGGAAGTCGGTGCAGAACCGGGAGTCCCGGTCACCGGTGGTGGCGATGAGCAGGGCCGCATTGGATCCGGTGAACCCGGTCAGGTAGCGGATGTTGAGCAGGTCGGTGACGAGCATCGCGTCCACCTGCCGGTCCCGCAGCAGCGCGCGGAGCGCGTCGCGGCGTTCCGGGTGCCGGCGGGACGGTGACGGGGACTGCGGGGCGGCACTCACACCCGGATGGTAGGCGGCTCACCCACCCGAGGCCCGCGCCCGGTCCAGCCAGTTGGCGAGCAGGACGGCGAGCACTTCGGGTACCTCGTGCATCAGCGCGTGCCCGGCATCGTCGATCACGGCCAGCGTGGCCCGCGGGTAGACCTCGAGCAACGCCGCGGCGTCGGCATACCCGACGGTCGAGTCGCGCCGCCCGGCGACGACCAGCACCGGCCCCGGGTAATCGGCCCCGGACAGGTCGACCGGCCAGCGGGCGAAGATGCGCTCGAGCGCGGTCCGGTCGGCCAGCGCCATGCCCGGGACGACGTGCTCGCGGTACCGCCGCGCGGTGGCGCGGGTGCGCACCACGAAGTACTCGTCGAAGCCCTCCCGCTGCTCGGGCTGGAGTTCGTCGTATGCCCCTGGTTCGGTGCGCACCACCGTGCGGTCCGGGACGGTGCCGGTGTGCTCGGCCAGCGGGCACACCAGCGCCAGACCCAGCACGGCGTCGGGGCGGCGGGCGGTCACCGCGCGGGCCAGGTAGGCCCCGTAGGAGTGCCCGAGCAGCAGCACCGGCCCGGCGGCGACCCGATCGATGAAGGCGCCGAGCAGGTCCACCACATCGTCGTTGCCGGCCAGGCCCTCGGCGGTGGTGTGGCCCATCCCCGGCAGGTCCGGATAGATCCGCCGGTAGCCGCGGTCGGGAACGACCGCCTCGAGCGCGGCCTCGATCTCGCGGTGATCGACGCCGACGCCGTGCAGGGCCAGCAGCGGCACGCCGGCACCGTGCTCGGCGTACTGGAGGCTGACCTGGTCGATCCGATGCTGCATCACCGTCACGGTAGCCACCGGTGCCGACGCACCCGGCCGGCGCCCCACCCCGGCCCCGGGTTGGTGTTGTCCAGGCCGCGATGCCGGACCACATCACCTCCTGTTGGTGCCGGACCACATCACCTCCTGTCGGTGCCGGACCACATCGCTTCCCGTTGGTGCCGGACCACATCACCTCCTGTCGGGGCCGGACCAGATCACTTCCCGTTGGTGTGGTTCAGCGAGCACTGGGGCGTGCCGGACCCCGTCACCGCTGGGGGGCCGGATACTCTGTCTTGCGATATATTCAGGCTATGGCGTCGCGCGGCATGTCGGAGCAGGCGTTCTTCGTGTTGTCCGCGCTGGCCCGAGCCCCGCTGCACGGATACGCGATCCTGTCCGAGGTCGCCGACCTGTCCGAAGCCCGGCTGCGGCTGCGGGTCGGCACTCTCTACGGGATCCTCGACCGGCTGGCG
The DNA here is from genome assembly GCA_035708025.1 of Nakamurella sp. Taxonomy (GTDB): domain Bacteria; phylum Actinomycetota; class Actinomycetes; order Mycobacteriales; family Nakamurellaceae; genus Nakamurella. The sequence continues at coordinate 11,950 of DASSTH010000457.1, forward strand.
GCGGACGGGTCGATCGAGGTGGACCACGAGGAGGTGGTGGACTCCCGGCTGCGCCGCTACTACCGGCTGACCACGCGCGGCCGGCACGCGCTGACCCGCGAGGCCGCCCGGCAGGCCGCCAACGCCCGGATGGCCACCGCTCGGTTGGCCGGACGCCAGCATCCGGCGCCGGGAGGCGCCCGGTGACCGGGAGGCGCCGGTGACCGGCCGGCCGGATCAGGTGCGCGCCGAGCCGAGCCCGCTTGAGGTGCGGTACCGGCGGCTGCTGCGGGTGCTGCCCCGGCCGTATCGCGCGGCACGCGAGGACGAGATGGTCGACACCTTCCTGGAGAACGAGTTCCGCGCGGATCCGGAGAACGCCGACATCACCGCGCGGTACGGCAGTGTCGGCTGGACCGAGACCCGGTCGGTGCTCGCGCTGGCGCTGCGGCTGCGCTGGGCGGACCCGCTGGGCCCGGAGCGGTACCGGGTGCGGTTGGCCGCCTTGCGTATCACGCTCCTCGCCGTAGTGACGATGTTCGCCGCGTACGCGGTCACCATGCTGCTGGGTCAGGGGTGGAGTTCCCTGTGGCCGCCGGCAGAGCTGGACGGGTATCCCGCGGCGACGCCCCTGGCATCGCCCGCACTGGAGGCCTGGAGTTTCGCCCAGCGATGGGCGTTCGTGCTGTGGCTACCCACGCTCGTCCTGTTGGTGCGCGGCGGGCGCCGCAGCACCTGGTGGGCGGCGGCGCTGGCGGCGATCCCCGCGGTCACGTCGTTGGTCTCCACCGCCGGCCATCCCTTCCTTCTCGCCAGCGATGTGACGATGACGGCGGTCACCGTTGGCGTACCGGTGGGTCTTGCCGCCCTGGCCGCCTCAGGCACGTCTCCTTCCGTCGGCCACTTGCGCGCCTGGCTCGTCGCCGCTGGGATCGCGATGTTCGCGGTCAACAGCGTGATGCTGGTCGGAACGGTTGCCATGCACCAGGATCTGCCCCCGGCGTGGCTGCGAGCCCTCGGGTCCGTCGTCGCCGACGATCTCGGGCTGTGGTGCTTCGCGGTCGTGATCCTCGGTGGGGTCGTCGCGGTCCGGCGGGTGCGCGGGCGGGCTGTGCGGACCGCGTCACTGCTCGGGCTGGCCTGGTTCGGCGGGGCTGCGACGGTGCTGCGGGCGGGCCGCGTGATCGACTGGTCCCTCCTGTTGTCCTCGGCCGCGTCGGTGTACCCGCCGCCCATCGTGCTCAGCGTCGCCGTCCAGTCGGTGATCGTCGCCGCGATCACCGTCACCGCCGCGATCCTGGCCGTCCGGCGGATCCGGCGCCTCCCGCCGGTGTCCTATCCGCCGCCCGCGCCGCCCATCCGCCAGATCAGCTGACCTACCGGGCCGAGCGCACCGGTCGGGCGTCGAGTGAACCGTCGCGCTCGGTTTCGCCTCACACAGCGAGCGTCACGGTTCACTCAACGCCCGCTCGAACCGACTCGCCCACCACGCCGACGTCTTGGCCGACGCCGACCGACTGTCCCTGCTTGCCCTTCGCCGGTCAGCCGCAGACGGCGCCACGGGAGGCGGAACCCACCAGCTTGGCGTACTTGGCCAGCACACCGCGGGTGTACTGGGCGGGCAGCGGCTGCCAGCCTTCCCGCCGCCGGGCCAACTCCTCCTCGTCCACCAGCAGGTCCAGCGTGCGGTTCGCCACGTCCAACCGGATCTGGTCGCCATCGCGCACGAACGCGATGGGCCCGGCGTCCACCGCCTCCGGCGCCACGTGCCCGACGCACAGTCCGGTGGTGCCGCCGGAGAACCGGCCGTCGGTCAGCAGCAACACGTCCTTGCCCAGCCCCGCGCCCTTGATGGCCCCGGTGATGGCCAGCATCTCCCGCATCCCCGGCCCGCCCTTGGGCCCCTCGTACCGGATCACCACCACGTCGCCCGGCACGATGGTGCCGTTCTCCAAGGCATCCAGCGCCCCGCGCTCCCGGTCGAACACCCGGGCCGTGCCGGTGAACACGTCGGTGTCGAACCCGGCGGTCTTCACCACGGCGCCCTCAGGCGCCAGCGACCCGCCCAGGATGGTGATGCCGCCGGTGCGGTGGATGGGATTGGCCATGGCGCGCAACACCTTTCCGTCCACATCGGGCGGGCTCAGGCGCTCCAGGTTCTCCGCCACGGTCTTGCCCGTCACGGTCGGTACGTCGCCGTTCAGCAGTCCGGCGTCCAGCAGCGCCTTCATCACCACCGGCACGCCGCCGATCCGGTCCACGTCCACCATCACGTGCCGGCCGAACGGCTTGACGTCGGCCAGGTGCGGGACCTTGGCGCCGATGCGCACGAAGTCGTCCAGGGTCAGGTCGACGTCGGCCTCGTGCGCGATCGCCAGCAGGTGCAGCACCGCATTGGTGGAACCGCCGAACGCCATCACCACCGCGATGGCGTTCTCGAACGCGCCCTTGGTCAGGATCTGCCGGGCGGTGATGCCCTGCCGCAGCATCTCCACCACCGCCTCGCCGGAGCGGTGCGCGAAGTTGTCCCGGCGCCGGTCGGTGGCCGGCGGTGCGGCGCTGCCGGGCAGCGACATGCCCAGCGCCTCCGCGGCGCTGGCCATGGTGTTGGCGGTGTACATGCCGCCGCAGGCACCCTCTCCCGGGCAGATGGCGCGCTCGATGGCGTCCAGGTCGGATCGCGGGATCAGCCCGCGGGCACACGCACCGACCGCCTCGAAGGCGTCGATGATGGTGACGTCCTTCTCGGTGCCGTCGTGCAGCTTGGCGATGCCGGGCAGGATCGAGCCGGCGTACAGGAACACCGAGGCCAGGTCCAGCCGCGCGGCGGCCATCAGCATCCCGGGCAGCGACTTGTCGCAGCCGGCCAACAGCACCGAGCCGTCCAGCCGCTCGGCCTGCATCACCGTCTCCACGGAGTCGGCGATCACCTCGCGGGACACCAGGGAGAAGTGCATGCCCTCGTGGCCCATGGAGATGCCGTCGGAGACCGAGATGGTGCCGAACTCCAATGGGTAGCCGCCGGCCGCGTGCACACCCTCCTTGGCCGCCTTGGCCAGCCGGTCCAGCGACAGGTTGCACGGGGTGATCTCGTTCCAGCTGCTCGCGATGCCGATCTGCGGCTTGGCGAAGTCCTCGTCACCGAGGCCGACCGCCCGCAGCATGCCCCGGGACGCGGTGGCCTCGATGCCGTCGGTCACCTGGCGGCTGCGCGGCTTGATGTCCACGGATGCGGCGGTGGTGACGGGGGTGTCGGCGGTGACGGTGCTGCTGGTTTCGGACATGACGAGAGTCTAGGACCGTTGCTCATGACATGGGACGGCGCTCCCGGCATGTGGGAGCGGGTCCGGGCCGGCCGTATGCCGGGACGGTGCTGCGGCGGTGCGGCGGTGCAGTGCGGATCCGCGCCGCGGGCTCGAACGGGGCTGCTGCGGCGCAGTGTCGGGCCGACGGTTTGCCGCGACGGCGTTGCGGCCGTGCAGTGCCGGTAGAAAGTCGCACCGCGATGCGGCACCGGGCCGCATTCCTGCAGGTCGCAGTCGACGGCGCGTCATCGAGGTGCGACTTTCTACGGCGGGGCCTATCGCGGACCACATTTGCGGGGCCCATCGCGGACCCCATTTTGCAGGACACCCATCGCGGACTCCATTTGCAGGGCCCATCGCGGACCACATCCGCGGGCCCATCGCGGACCA
>DASSTH010000458.1:0-4123 GCA_035708025.1 Nakamurella sp.
TGCGGCGGCGGGCCAGCATCAGGAAACCCGTTCCGGCGAGCAACATCAGCGCGGCCCACACGATCGCCGGGACGGTGCGGACCCCGGTGTACGACAGGCCCGGCCCGTCACCCGTGCTGTAGGTGGTGGTGACGGGCACGCCGCCGCCCGAGGAGGAGACCGTCGCGCCGGATGTGTCGCCGACCGACGGGCCGGTGGAGCCGGCCGGGCCGGTGCTGGTGCCCGATGGGCTGGTCGGGGTGCCCGTCGGCAGGGTGCTGGTCGTCCGCAACGGGGTGGACACCGTGGGGCTGCTGCTCGGCGGCGTGGAAGCGGTGCTGGAACTCGTTGCCGTGGAACTCGTCTCGGAGCTGCCCGTGGTGGTGGTGACGGTCGATGTCGTGGTGGTGCTGGCCGACGAGCTCGTGACGGTGGTCGAACCCGTCGTGCTGGTGCTGGTTTCCGTCGTCGTGCTGGCGTCGGAGGTGGTGCTGGTGTCGGAGGTGGTGCTGGTGTCGGAGGTCGTGCTGGTCGACGGTTCGTCGTTGTCCAGGATGGTGACGACGGTCGACGACGCGGCCGGGTCGACCGTGATGCCCGCCGGAGCATCGCCCGACAGCGAGATCGTCACGGTGAGCGTCTCGTCGGGTTCGTCGTCACCGTCGTCGACCGTCGGCACGTCGATCATCACCGGCCCGGCGGAATCGGCCTCGACGTGCACGGTGCTCGCTGGTGCGGTGTAGTCGACGCCCTCGGTCGCGTTCCCGGGTGAGCTGGAGACGGTGACGTCGAAGGCGGGATGGTCGGAACCGGAGACGCTGACCGGGATCTGCGCCGTCTGGCCCTCCGTCACCGTCGCCGTGTTGGGCACGTTCACCGTCACCCCTCCGTCGACGGTGAACGTCACCTCGTCGAAGGCCACGTTGAGCGGGTTCGGAACCTCCCAGCCCGGCTGCGGCGCATCGGCACCGCCGACCGGCGAGCCCACATACTGGACCGGCAGCCCGTTGTTGCCCAGGTCATGCACGAAGGTCCAGAGCTGGCAGCTGGCGGCGCTGGCCGGCGCGATGAATCCCACCTGGGAGACCCCGTAGTTCAGCTCGTCGAGTTGCGCCAGGGCGGCGAACACGGTCTTGGGATCGCCCGGCGCCGAGGTGGCGAACGCCTGCGAGGTCACCTCGCTGGGCAGCGTGCCGATGATCAGGTCGGCGAGATCGGGGTCCATGTCGAGCGGCGAGCCGGTCAGCAGGTCGTGCAGGTTCGCCCCGACGGTGAAGGATCCGCCGCGCAGGGTGAACTGGCCGCAGGTGCTGAACATGACGACCAGCAGGTAGTCGTCGCTCTCGTTCTGGTCGGCGTCATCGTCCTGCACCACGAAGTCCCCCGGATCGCCCAGCGCCGGGGCGGTCTCGGGCAGCAGCGTCGTCGACCCGGCGGCCACGTCCTGGTCAGCGGGCACGGTGAGTGTCGGTGCGGCGTTGAGGTGGTCCACCCGGATCTGCACGGTCGCCGTCGGGTGCTCGGAGATCGACGAGTCCCCGTCCACCAGAACGATTTCCAGGCTCGCCGGCGAGTCGTCGGTGTTGGTGTAGTCGTTGGCGGGAGTGAACACCAGGGTGCCGAGCGCGTCGTCCAGTTGTTGCTGGGTGCCGTTGAGGTGGATGACGGGCCCGGTGCCGTCACCGTTGGTGGACGACACGATGATCGCGCCGCCGGTGGCGATGCCGTCCGGATCCCCGGGATCGGACAGCAGTTCGTCCACCCCGACGGCCAGCGAGCCGACGGAACTGCCGCCGGTGATCTGCAGTTGCACGCTGGCGCAGCCGGTCAGGGCGTAGCCGTTGCCCGCGTCGGGGGCGCAGCCCGGTGCGGTTGCGGTAATGGAGATCTGTTTGGTGTCACCGGAGATCGGGTCGTCGCCGGTGAAGGTCACCGGGATGTCGGTGGCGGTGTACACCCGCTCCGGGGCGGTGATGGTGGGCGTGTCGGCGTGGGCCAGCGGAGCGATGATCACGGCGGTGGCGGCCACCAGTAGCAAGGCGGCCGTTCCGGTCAGTAGCTTGCGCATCGGCACCCCGGGTGCTCGGGCCCGCGCGCGGCGGGCGAGGAGTGGAAGGGGAACAGCCACCGGCCGGCGACCGGTCGATCAGCAAGAACGATCATGAGGTGTCGTGATACGGCGTGGGAAAAGATCACTCGCGCGGCCCCGAGGCGCATGTCGTGATCGCGTATCGAGGTCCGCGGGGGCGGCGTCGCGCTCCTCACGCCGAGCGCCGTCACCCGGTCGGCGGCGGGGTCGTGCGTGGTGCCAACGGTGGGTGATGACGGGAGTTCTGGGCCCGGCGCGGGAGTGTGCTCAGTGTCCGGTGACGAGCCCGCTGGTGTAGGCCAGCACCACCAGGCCGACCCGGTCCCGGCAGCCCAGCTTGGCCAGCAGGTGGCCGATGTGCGTCTTGACGGTGGCCTCCGCCATGAACAGCGCGGCGGCGATCTCGGCGTTGCTGGCGCCGCTCGCCACCTGCAGCAGCACCTCGTGCTCGCGCTGGGTCAGGGTGGCCAACCGCGGATCCGGCGCCGCCCGGCCGTCGGGCAGCGCATGCAGCACGTGATCCAGTAGCCGCCGGGTGGCGCTCGGTGCCACCACGGCGTCGCCGCCCGCCACTGATCGGATCGCGGCCAGCAGCTCCTCCGGCCGGGCGTCCTTGAGCAGGAATCCGGAGGCACCGGCGCGCAGCGCGGCGAACACGTACTCGTCCAGGTCGAAGGTGGTCAGCACCAGCACCTTGGGCCCCGCGTCCGCGGCCGGGTGACGCCGGTCCACGGTGTCGGTCCCGTCACCGCCCGCCAACCGCCTGGTCGCCTCCACCCCGTCCATCACCGGCATGCGGATGTCCATCAGCACCACGTCGGCGCGTACCCCGCCGCGGGTCAACGCCGCGACCGCCTGGGCTCCGTCACCGGCCTCGCCGACCACCGTCATGTCCGGCTGGACGTCGATCAGCATCCGGAACCCGCCGCGCACCAGTTGCTGGTCGTCCACCAGGAAGACCCTGATCGGCTCGGCCGGTCCGGTCTGCGGAGTGATCGTCACGGTTTCAGCCTGCCGCATCGCGGGCGCCGCACGGGCCGGCCGTGGCGCGGGATCGCGCACACGCTGCGACGGTCGACGGTCATGCGGGCGGGGCGTCGCCGTACGGAATGGTCGCCGTCACCTCGAATCCGCCGCCGACGATGGGCGCGGCGCGCAGGCTGCCGCCCTGCAGGCCCACCCGCTCCCGCATGCCTTCCAGTCCGTGCCCAGGGATCGCGCCAGCTGTCGGTGTGCCGGGCGACGCGATCGCGTCCGCGGCGCCGGGGTCCTCCGCATCGCCGGACGGCCCGAATGCCGCACCGGCCGCGGCGCCCCGGCCGTCATCGGTGACGGTGACGATCACCTCAGCCGGACCGTAGTGCAGTACCACCCGGCAACTGGCCGCGGGTCCGGCGTGCTTGAGCACATTGGTCAGCGACTCCTGCACCACCCGGTACACCGTCAGGCCGGCCCCCTCGGTCATCTCGCGGGGGCTGCCGATCGTCTCGAAGGCGACCGGCAGGCCGGTGGACCGCAACTGTGCGACCAGGTCGTCCAGGTCGGCGGGACCGGGTGCCGGGACGTACCCCGGCACGTCGTCACCCGGGCCGGCCCGCAGCACGCTGACCATCCGGCGCATCTGGGACAGCGCATCCCGGCTGGTGCGAGCGATCGTCTCCAGCACCTCCGGGCCCATCTCCGGGCGCGCCCGTGCCGCCGCTGCGCCGCCGTCCGCCTGCACCACGATCACCGACAGCGCGTGCGCCACGATGTCGTGCAGTTCGCGGGCGATGCGCGTGCGTTCGGCCGCGGCGCCCATCGCCACCCGGCTGTCGCGCTCCGCGGTGAGCAGCCGGTTCCGCTCGGTCAGCGCCGCGAGTTGCTCGGCGGCCCGGTCGCGCTGCTCGCGGTGCCGCAGCCCCAGCAGGTAGGCGACCACCACCACCGCCACCCCGGCCAGGAAGGCGCCGCCCAGTTGGGGCAGGTCCCGCAACCCGTACGGGGCCAGCCAGCGCAGGGCGGCCAGGCCGGAGCCCGCGATGCCGGCGGCCAGGGCCGCGTAGCCCCACCGGC
>DASSTH010000459.1:0-5011 GCA_035708025.1 Nakamurella sp.
CGTCCCAGCCGTCGGCCGGCTGGCCGCCTGCTGGATGAGCCGGACCGGGCGGTGGTGCGGTGGCGGGCCCCTCCAAACCGGGTCGCCGTGCGCGATGTCCGTGGCGTGCCGCCTGCTGCTGGGTGGCATCCGCATCCTGCCGAACCCGTTGCCAACGGCGCCGCCACTCCGCCAGATCCGACTGCCAGCCGTTCACCGCCAACCCGTGATCGTGCGCGTAGCGCAGGCAGCCCTTCACGAACGCGATCACGAACTCCAGCCGCGGGGTGGTGCGCCCGCTCAACGCATCGCTGATCGTGGCCGGCGGCAACCGCGCCGAACCGCTGCGCAGCACGGCGTAGGACGGATTGCCACACAGCAACCGCAAAGTTCTCAGGTCGTCGGCGAACCGCCGCAACTCGCTGCGCTCGTCGACCCGGTGCGGGTGGGTCGGACCCGGTTGCGCTTCGCCTGGCGACCGGGGGGCCCGGGCCCCACCACGGGCGGGATCGCCTGCGCCGCTCGCGGTGCGTGAACGCTGATCCGGTTCGTCCTGCGGGTGTGACATGCGACCTCTGTGCCGTTACTGATCTCCCCTGGTACGGGGTCCGCCGTGTCGGGGAATTCGCCCTGCCGACTTGGCGTGCCCGATTTTTGTCCGCTCCACGCCCCGCCGCCACTCGACCGGCATGGTAGTGACGAACGATCAGCGGCTCAGCCCAACTCGCCTGAGGCGCGCTCCGGCATGATCCGCACCACCACCCGGCGATCCCGGATCATCGCCGCGCGGTAGTCGTCCCAGTCCGGGTGCTCGCCGGCGATCACCCGGTAGACCTCGTCCAGCAGTGGCAGCGCCGCCGGCTGGTCCACGATCTCCGCGGAGCCGTCGATCTGCACCCAGGATCCGTAGAACCCGTCGGTGAAGACCACCACCGAGGCGGCCGGGTCGCGGCGCAGGTTCGCGACCTTGGCCAGCATCGCCCGGGTGGAGATCACTACCGCCCCGTCCAGCACCCCCAGGTTGACCGGTGACATCTGCACGCCACCGTCCCTCCGCCGGGTGGCCAACACGCCTCGGTGGTGGCCGGCTACGAAATCCAGCGCCTCGGTGATCCGCATTCACCCAGTGTCGCCCGCGTCCGGCGAACCGGTCCGCGCGGGTGCGGGCGTTACGGTGAGAGTCGCACGGCTCACCGGGTGCAACCACCGGTGCCGCGCGATCGTGTCAGCAGAGCGGCGCAGCCAGCAGCGGAAGGACCGACGGACAGCGCGATGGCATCGTTCCCCGGTGTGCACCTTCCGCACCTGACCCAGCTGATCCGCAGCACGGTGCCGCCGATGCACCCCGGTGGCCGGCCGGTGGTGGGCGCGGTCGCCGCCGGGGCGCTGGCGACCCGGCTGGCGCTACGGGCGGTGGGCCTGCACCGGGCTTCCGCCGCGGCGGGCCGGCTGGGCATGGCCGCGGTGGCGGCGTCCGCGCTGTTCTTCCGGGTCCCGCACCGGGTGCCACCCACCGGCACCGGGTTGGTGGTCGCCCCCGCCGACGGGCTGATCGCACTGATCACCAAGGCGCCGCCGCCGCCTGAGACCGGCCTGGGCTCCGAGCCTCGCACCCGAGTGTCGATCTTCCTGTCGCTGTTCGACGTGCACGTCCAGCGCATCCCGGTGGACGGCTTGGTCCGATCGCGGCACTACCACCCCGGAGCGTTCTTGTCCGCCGACCTGGACAAGGCCTCGGAGGACAACGAGCGCAACTCGCTGGTCATCGCGCCCACCGCCGGCGGCGCCGACCTGGTGGTGACCCAGATCGCCGGCCTGCTGGCCCGGCGAATCGTCTGCGACGTGGACGCCGGCAGCCCGGTGCGCCTGGGCCAGACCTACGGGCTCATCCGGTTCGGGTCCCGGCTGGACACCTACCTGCCGGCCGGCGCCGAGCCGCTGGTCCAGGTTGGGCAACGCGCGGTCGGCGGCGAGACGGTGCTGGCCCGGCTTCCCGGGGCGAGCGATGCCTGACATGCCCGTCACCGTCGGGCGGCGGCTTGGGATGCCCGTCACCGCCGGGCAGCGGTTTGCGACGCCTGTCACCGCCGGGCGGCAGCCTGAGATGACCGGCACCGAGGGACGGCCCTGATGCCCACCGTCCCCGCGGTCCGTTTCCTGCCCAATGCGATCACCGTGCTGGCGGTCTCGTCCGGACTGACCTCGGTCGCGTTCGCCCTGCAGGACACCCTGCCCGGGCACTACACCTATGCGATCGGCGCCATCGCGCTGGCGGCGATCCTGGACTCGCTGGACGGACCCGCCGCCCGGCTGCTCCGCTCCACCAGCCGGATCGGCGCGGAGCTGGACTCGCTGTCCGACGCGATCTCCTTCGGCGTGGCACCGGCGCTGCTGCTGTACATCTGGGCGCTGGAGGGGCACACGTTGGGCTGGGCCGCCTGCCTGGTGTACGCCGTGTGCACCGTGCTGCGGCTGGCCCGCTTCAACTCGCTGCTGGACACCACGCCCAAGCCCTGGGCGAAGGGGTTCTTCACCGGTGTCCCGTCACCGGCCGGGGCGCTGCTGGCGACCGTGCCGCTGCTGATCACCATCCGGTTCGGGGAGGGCTTCTGGTCCACCCCGTGGCCGGTCGGGCTGTGGGCGATCGCGATGGGCGGGCTGATGGTGTCGCGCATCCCGTCCATCGCACTGAAGTCCGTGCGGGTGCCGCCCGGACTGATCGTGCCCCTGCTGGTGCTGCTGGTGATCGGCGTCGCAGCGCTGTTCTACGAGCCGCACCTGATCCTGCTGATCGGCCTGGGCGTGTACCTGCTGCACCTGCCCTACGCCGGCTGGAAGTACAACCACCTGCGCACACACCCGGAGCTGTGGGAGGCGGAGGACCGGCGCCGGGTGGCCCGCGCCAACCGGCGTCAGCTGCGGCTCGCGGTGCGGATGCCCCGGCGCCGTCGGGTGGCCGGCCGCGCGCCGGACGGCAGCCCGCTGTCCCGGCAGCGCCGGCTGGGTGTGCGCCGGGTGGTGCGGATGCCGCGGCGCCGACGCCTGCGGTGACGGGAACCCTGCGGTGACGGGAACCCTGTGGTGACGGGAACCCTGCGGTGACGCTCCGCCCGACGGCCTGGTCACCCTGGCCGCGGTGATCTCCCGGCGCCTGCTGATCAATCGTGACGGCGGATCGTCCGAGGGCGGTGATCTCCCCAGGCCCGCGCTGATCGACTGTGGTGGCGCTGATCAAAAGACAGGCGAACCCCGGCATATCCGGCATATCACGGACATTTGATCAGCGCGGGCGGTGGACAGGCCCGCCGCCCCGGAACGGAAGACTGCTCCGAACTGGCGACGGGCTGGCAAGTGCTCGCGGCGGTGACGGGGCCGCCGGTCAGACCCGGATCCCGAGCCGACGGGCGGCGCGGGTCTTCTGCCGGGCGGCTCGTAGCCGGCGCAGCCGGCGGACCAGCAGCGGCTCGGCCGCCAGCGCGGCCGGGTTGTCGATCACCTGGTTGAGCACCTGGTAGTAGCGGGTCGCCGACAGGCCGAACATGTCGCGGATCGCCTGTTCCTTGTTGCCCGCGTACTGCCACCACTGGCGCTCGAACTGCAAGACGTCGAGTTCGCGCCTGGTCAGGCCCTCGGGCAGCACCTCGTCGGCCGGCCCGGCAGCGCTTGCTGCATCCATCCGCTGGTCCTCCCGTTCCGGGAGCGAACTACACGTGTGTCATTCGCCCGCCGAAGACCATCACAACATCTTGGGGCCCACGCGGTCCAGTCCGGCACGCGGTGTCGCGGACGACACGCCGATGATCTCCGCCGAACCACCCCCGGACGCCCCAGACTGGGCGCCGCCGCATTCCCGATCGACGGATCCTGGCAACCGCTCCGGGAAGGCCGGCGTCGGTGTCAGATCGCCGTCGGCCGTTGCTGCGCGTATCCCGTCACCGCTTCGAAACCCGCCGCCAGGCCGAGCAACTCCCGCTCCGCCCGGTGTCGGCCCACCAGTTGCACCCCGACCGGCGTCCCGGCCGAGCAGAACCCGGCGGGCAGGGCGATCGCCGGATGCCCCGTCACCGTCACGTGGCACACCGCCCGCATCCAGCCCAGATAGTCCGGTTGCTCCTCTCCGGCGACCGACTCCGGGTACTGGATGTCGGCGGGGAACGCCGGTACCGGCGAGATGGGCAGCAGCAGCCCGTCGAAAACCTCCAGGAACTCCCGCATCCGGTGGAACAGTTGGGTGCGCAGCACCGCCGCCCGGCCGACCTGCGGACCGGTCAGCGTCCTGCCCTGCTGCATGTTCGCGTACAGGCTGGGCCGCACCTGCTCGGCGTAGCTGTCCAGGAACTCGCCGAGGGTCGCCTCGAACTGCCAGGACCGCAGCGTGCGGAAGCACTCGTCGGCACCGGTGAAGTCCGGGCTGGCCTCCTCGACCACGGCTCCGGCGGTCTCGCAGGCCGCGGCCGCCGCGCGCACGATGTCGGCCACCTCCGGCTCCACCGGCAGCGCGCCGCCCAGGTCGACCGAGAAGGCGATCCGCCGGCCGGCCAGCCCGCCCTCCGGGACCAGGGCGAACTCCGCGCCCGGCTGTTCCAGGGAGATCGGCGAACGGCGATCCGGCCCGGCCATCACCGACAGCAGCAGTGCCAGGTCGGCCACCGTGCGGGCCATCGGACCCTGCACGGACAGCCCGGCGAACCCGTCGCCCGCCGGAAACACCGGCACCCGGCCGGCCGATGGCCGCAGCCCGATCACGTTGCAGTACCCCGCCGGCAGCCGCAGCGAGCCGCCCATGTCGTTGCCGTCGGCCAGCGGGTGCATGCCCGCGGCCAGCGCGGCCGCCGCCCCGCCGGACGAACCGCCCGCGGTGACGGACAGGTCGTAGGGGTTGCGGGTGATGCCGAAGACCTCGTTGAAGGTGTGCCCGCCGGCCGCGAACTCCGGGATGTTGGTCTTGCCGAGGGTGATCACGCCGGCGGCGCGCATCCGCTCGATCACCAGGTCATCGGTGTCCGGGACGAAATCCGCCCGAGCGGGCGAG
>DASSTH010000460.1:0-4151 GCA_035708025.1 Nakamurella sp.
TCGACCTCGATGTAGTCCGACCGCTGGGCCAGCTGGAAGCCCGCGGTCTGCCCGGACGGGCCGATGCCCACCCGGCCGGCCCCGGCGAACACCTGGCGGGTGGCGAAGAACGGCAGCAGCCCGGCGATCAGCGACGGGAACGGCGTCTCGCGCAGGCACAGGTAGTTCTCGTGGGTGCCGTAGGAGGCCCCCTTGCCGTCCACGTTGTTCTTGTACAGCTGCAGCGGCTTGGCGCCCGGGACGGCGCCGGCCAGCCGGGCCGCCTCCTCCATCACGCGCTCGCCGGCCTTGTCGTAGACGACCGCGTCCATCGGGTTGGTCACCTCGGGCCCGGAGAACTCCGGGTGCGCGTGGTCCACGTACAGCCGGGCGCCGTTGGACAGGATGACGTTCGCGGCACCGATGTCGTCCACGTCCGGCTCCACGGTGGGGCCGAACAGGCTGGACAGGTCGTAGCCGCGGGCGTCCCGCAGCGGCGACTCCACCTCGTAGTCCCAGCGGGCCCGCCGGGCGCGCGGGGCCGCCACCGAGGCGGCGTAGGCCAGCACCACCTGGGTGGAGGTGATCACCGGGTTGATCCCGGGCTCCCCCGGCACCGAGATGCCGTACTCCACCTCGGTGCCGACGATGCGGCGGGCCGTCATGCCGGTCCCCGGAGCACGTCGCTCGGCTGCTCGTCCATCCCGTCGAATGTAGTGCCGGACATTTCGCGGCAGGATCAGCAGGGTGGACTCCCCGCTGCGCACGCTGCGCGACGCCGGACGGCGGCTGCGGGCCAAGGCACGGGTCACCGCGGTTGCGCGCGCTGTCCCCGATGTCCGCGTGGCGGGAGCGCCGGTGGGTCGACCTGCTGGGGCTGAACCGGAACATCGTCCTGCAGGCGGTGAAAATCGGGGTCGCCTCGGCGGTGTCGTGGCTGGCCCCCAGCGCTTCGAGCACCGGCGGCGGTGACGGGGATCGCGGGCAGCCCCCGTTGCCGATGGCCGCGGACATGCTTCACGTCGACGGCAGGCGCGATCGAGGCGTTCGCGGCCGGGCTGCTGCCGACCGGCGGTGCCGCGGCGGGCGCCTCACTGGGCACCGCGCGGGCCGCCGTGGACGCCGCCCGCGCCCGCATCGAGGAGATCAACGCGGACCTGGCGGACCTGATGGCGGCCAACCTGCCGCGCAGTGTCTACCTGGGCACGCTAGTGGTCGAGACCGGCCGGATCCTCGACGAACTGGACGCCGGGCTGGCTCGCACGGTCGAGTGAACCGCGCGCCAAACAGGCCCCCATCGTTGAGTGAACCGCGCGCCGCAAAAATGACCGCTTTGCGCGGTAATCGAACTGCCAGCGGTTCACTCGACACGAGCCAGCGGTTCACTCAATCAGAGTTGGCCGCGCGTTGGTCGATCAGCATCTGCACCCCGTCCAGGATGCGATCCAGGCCGAACCGGAACTGCTCCTCCCCGATCACCGGCTGGTCCCACGCCTGCTGGTCCGCGCCGGAGGTGGCGTCACCGCGGGGCATCCCGTCACCGTTGGGTGCGGCAGCTCCGGACGTACCGTCACCGCCGGATCCCCCGTCACCGCGGGACTCCAACTCCTGGGCCGGTGGCGCCGGCTGATCGAGTTCCCCGGACCACGCCGCCCGGTACAGCGCCGGGTAGGTCTGCGGGTCGGCCACCGCACGCAGCACCGCCGCATAGTCCGCGGAGCCGGCGACCTCCTCCCGGGCGCGCTGCTCCTCGAACTGCTGGCGTGACTCGCTCAACGCATACACGCTGATCAGCCCGACCACGCTCATCTTCTCGGCCTCGCTCAGCCCGGTGTCGGCCAACGCCGCGACCGCCTGCTCGACCCAGGCCAGCGACGCCGGTCCGGCCGGGGGGCGGGCCAGTGGCATCTCCAGGATCCAACTGCGGCGCAGCACCGCCCGGTACTGGACCAACGCCCAGTCCTCCAGCCGCTCCCGCCAAGTGTCGCCGGTGATCCGGGGCAGGCCCGTGGCGCTGGCGTTCCACATCATGGCCAGCAGTTCGTCCTTGGAGTCCACGTACCGGTACAGCGACATGGTGGTGAAACCCAGCTCGCCGGCCACCCGCTTCATAGACACGGCGGCCAAGCCCTCGGCGTCGGCCACCCGGATGGCGGCCTCCACGATCGCGTCCACGCTCAACGCGGGCTTGGGCCCGGTGCGTCCGCGTTCCCGGCGGCCCCACAGCAGGTCCAGGCCCGGTGGCAGGTCGACCGGCGTTTCGTCACCGCGCGGCTCGCCCGGGCTCGTCACGCGATCTGTCACGACTCCCCCTTCTACCGGCGGCCGGCCCGTTTGACAAATCAGTGTACCGCGCATACTGTTCTGCGTATTGCGTACACAGATCGCCTGTCCGGCAGCCGCCGGCCGCACCAGGAGGAATCCCGATGACCATCGCCACCCCGCCCGCCGCCCGGGCCGGCCGCAAGGAATGGACGGCGCTGGCCGTCCTGGCGCTGCCGCTGCTGCTGGTCTCCATGGACGTGTCGGTGCTGTACTTCGCCGTCCCGTTCATCAGCCAGGATCTGGATCCCAGCGCCACCGAGCAGTTGTGGATCTTCGACATCTACGGCTTCGTGCTGGCCGGGCTGCTGCTGACCATGGGCGCGCTGGGCGACCGGATCGGCCGCCGGCGGCTGCTGCTGATCGGCGCGGCAGGGTTCTCCGCCGCCTCGCTGCTGGCCGCATACTCCTCCAGCGCCGCGATACTAGTGATCGCGCGGGCGGTGCTGGGCATCGCCGGCGCCACCCTGATGCCGTCCACGCTGGCGTTGCTGCGTTCGATGTTCACCGACGACGGTCAGCGCAGCAAGGCGATCGCCATCTGGACCGGTGTGATGACCGGCGGGATCGCGCTCGGACCGGTGCTGTCCGGCATCCTGCTGGAGCACTTCTGGTGGGGCTCGGTCTTCCTGATCAACCTGCCCGCCATGGCACTGCTGCTGGTGCTCGGGCCGGTGCTGGTCCCGGAGTTCCGGCCGGCCCGCCGCGACCGCTTCGACCTGGTCAGCTCGGTGCTGTCGCTGGCGACCGTGCTTCCGGTGATCTACGGAATCAAGGAGTGGGCGGCCGAGGGGTTCGCGGTGTGGTACCCGGCGCTGATCGTCGTGGGGGTGGCGATCGGGCTGGTGTTCCTGGCCCGGCAGCGCTCGCTCGGATCCGCGGCGATGCTGGACTTGTCGTTGCTGTCCCGGCCCGGGTTCGGCGGCTCGGTGGCGGCCAACCTGATGGCCACCTTCGGAGTCGTCGGCAACGCGGTGTTCGTCACCCAGTTCCTGCAGTCCGTGCTGGGCTACAGCCCGCTGACCGCCGCGTTGTGGAGTGTGCTGCCGTCGGTGGCGATCGCCGGGATCACCCCCGCCGTCCCGGCGCTGGCGGCGCGGCTGGGCCGGCCGCGGGTGATGGCCGGCGGGTTCGTGGTGGCCGCGGCGGGCTTCGGCGTGCTGGCCATGGTGGCGCGGGAGGCGAGCCTGCTGCCGGCGCTGGTCGGTGCCAGCGTGCTGGCGATCGGCCTGGTGGCGGTGATGACGCTGGTCACCGACCTGGCGCTGGGGCTGGTGCAGCCGGAGCGGGCGGGCGCCGCGTCGGCCGTGCTGGAGACCGGCAGCGAGTTCGGCGGGGCGCTGGGTATCGCGCTGCTGGGCAGCATCGGCGCCGCGGTGTACACCCACCGGATGGCGGGTGTGCTGCCGGTCGGCGGTCCGGCCGGGCTGCCGGACGCGGCTCGCGAGGCGGCCGGCCAGACGCTGGGTGGCGCCATCGCCGTGGCGCAGCAATTGCCCGGGTCGGCGGGCGAGGCGCTGGTGGCGAGCGCCCGGTCGGCGTTCGTGTCCGGGATGGCGACCGCGTCGTGGGCCGGTGCCGGCCTGATGCTGGCCGCCGCGGCGCTGTGCTGGATCAGCCTGCGGCGCAGCACGGCTGCAGCGGAGCCCGCTCCCGTCACCGCCTGAGACTCGTCACCGCCTGAGCCCCGTCACCGCCTGAGCCCCGTCACCGCCTGAGACCCGTCACCGCCTGAGACCCGTCACCGCCTGAGACTCGTTGAGTGAACCGCCAGCCGCGACAATGGCCCGCATTGTGCGGCTGGCGGTTCACTCAACGGGTGGGCGCGGGCAGCGAGTGGCGCCTCCAAG
>DASSTH010000461.1:0-8300 GCA_035708025.1 Nakamurella sp.
TCCGGGATCTTGGCCAGGATCTCGGTGCGGTAGGTCTCGGTGGTGGCGGCCAGGATCGCGTCGAAACAGGCCTGCACCTGGTCCCTGCCGTACCGGGCGAACAGCTCGGCCAGCCGGCGGGCGCCCATCAGGCAGGCCGAGCACTCCGCATCCAGGTCGGCCGCCAGCGACTCCGGCATCCGCGAGTTCCGGGTCATGATCTTCAGCGCGGCCTCGTTCGGCACTCCCGCGTCCCACAGCTTGATCGGGGGCACCATCAGGCCCTCCTCGAACACGCTGCGCGCATGGCTGGGCATGGAACCCGGTACCGCGCCGCCGATGTCGTCGTGGTGGCCGAAGGCCTGCACGAACGCCACCACCTCGTCCTGGTGGAACACCGGGACGGTGACGCACAGGTCGGGCAGGTGCCCGATGCCGCCCTCGGAGGAGTAGACGTCGTTGTGGAAGAACACGTCGCCGGGCTTCATGGTGTCGATCGGGTAGTCCCGCACCACCGGCTGCACCAGCGCCGAGTACGACCGGCCGGTCAGCTTGCGCAGGTGGATGTCGTGGATGCCGGCGCGGAAGTCGTGCGCGTCCCGGATCATCGGCGACCGGGAGGTGCGGGCGATAGCGGTCTCCACCTCCATCTCGACCGATGCCAGCGTGCCGGCCACGATCTCCACCAGCACCGGGTCGGCGGCCGGCGCGGGCGTTGCGGGGCTGTTCACCGGGTCGCTCCTTCGGTGTCGGGCCCGCCGTCGCGGGTGATGATGAGGTTGCCGTAGGCGTCCACCTCGGCGGCGAATCCGGGATGTACCGGCACCGTGGAACCGAACTCCTGGACCACTGCGGGCCCGGAGAACCGGTCGCCGGCACCGAGTTTCGCCCGGTCGTAGATGGTGGCGGGAACCCAGTCGTGGAAGAACACCGGCCGAGTGTCCAGCACCGCGGCGTCGATATCGCCGGCGCCGGAGGCGATCTGCAGGATCTCCGGACGCGGGATGGGTCCGATCCCGGTGGCGCGCAGGTTGACCCACTCCACCGGCTGGTCGGCACGGCCGCGGAAGTCGTACCCGTACAGCGCGCGGTGCGCGTCGTGGAACCCGCTCGCCACGCTGTCGGCCCATTTTGCGGTGATGTCGCCGGCCGGGCACGGCACCCGCACCTCGTAGGCCTGGCCGAAGTAGCGCAGGTCTGCGGTGCGCTCGAAGACCTGGTCGGCGTCGGTGAAGCCCTCCCGGCGCAGCGCGTCCCGGGCCTGCTCGGTGAGCCGTCGGTAGATCTCCGCCACCGCCGTCAGATCCAGCGCGTCGTGCCGGGCGACATGGGTCTGCACGTAGTCGTTGCGCACATCCACCGTGAGCAGCCCGTAGGCGGACACGTTGCCCGGATTGGGTGGGACCAGCACCGCCGGCAGGCGCAGGATGTCCATCAGCCGGCAGGCCAGCAGCGACCCGGAGCCGCCGAAGGTGACCATCGGAAAGTCCCGCACGTCCAGGCCGCGCTTGACGGTCACCTGCCGCAGCGCGTTGGCCTGGTTCCAGGCGGAGATCTCCAGGATCCCGGCGGCGCAGGCCTCCAGCGACAGGTCCAGCTTGCCGGCCAGCGCGCCGACGCCGTCGCGGGCGGCCTGCGCGTCCAGCGGGATCTCCCCGCCCAGCAGGTGCGGCGGGATCCGGCCCAGCACCAGGTGGGCGTCGGTGATGGTCGGTTCGGCGCCGCCCTTGCGGTAGCACATCGGGCCCGGATCGGCCCCGGCCGACTGCGGGCCGACTTTCAGGGTGCCCTCGGGTGAGATCCAGGCGATCGAACCGCCGCCGGCACCGACCGTCACCACGTCGATCATCGGGATCTTCGAGGGGTAGGAGCCGACCCGGCCCTCGGTGGTCAGGCTGGGCCGGGAGTGCTGGATGACGGTGACGTCGGTGGAGGTGCCCCCGCCGTCGCAGGTGACCACCGACGGGTAGCCGGCCTTGGCCGCGATCACGGCGGCCCCCAGCGCCCCGGCCGCCGGACCGGACAGCACCGTGGTGATCGGCTGGTGCACCACCTCGTCGGCGGACAGCACTCCGCCGTTGGACCGCATGATGGAGAACGGGATGGACCGCTCCGGGTCCAGGTCGGCGAGCCGGCGCGCGATGCCGGCCACGTAGGCCGCCACCCGCGGCTTGACCGAGGCGTCCACCAGGGTGGTCATGGACCGCTCGTACTCCCGGTACTCGCGCAGCACCTCGCTGGACAGCGACACCACGGCGTCCGGCAGCACCTCCCGGATGACCTCGAGCATGGCCCGCTCGTGGGCGTCGTTGGCGTAGGAGTGCAGGAAGCACACGCCCAGGGTGGTGATCCCGCGGTCGGCGAAGTACCGGACCGCGGCGACCGCGGCCTCCCGGTCGAAGGGCTGCACCTCGGTGCCCCGGAAGTCCATCCGCCCACCCACCGTGCGGACCCGGTCGGCCGGCACGATCCGGTCCGGCTTGACCCAGAAGTAGGAGTTTCCGTAGCCGTCCGGCACCGACTGCCGGGCGATCTCCAGCACGAACTCGAACCCGGTGGTGGTGATGAAGCCCAGGTCGCCGACCTTGCCCTCGAGCAATTGGTTGGTGGCAACGGTGGTGCCGTGCGAGATCGACTCGATGTCGGCGGGGGTCGCACCGATGATGTCCAGGATCTTGCCGATGCCGGTGAGGAACCCCTCCGCCGGATCCGCCGGAGTGGACGGAGTCTTGGTGCTGGCCAGGGCGCCGGTGACGGTGTCGACCGCGACCACGTCGGTGAACGTGCCGCCGGTGTCCACCCCGATGCGGATGTGCCCGTGCGCGCGGCCGGCCGCGGCGGAGGGCCGCTCGACCGCGGGCGGCTCTGCGGTGACGCGATGCCCACCGGGGACGGTGTCCGCGTGCTGGCTCGACGACGTGGGGTCCGGGTGCATGCGTGCCTCTCTGACCGGCCTGGGTGACCGGATGCCGTCATTCAACCGTGCCGGCCGGCAGGGCGGTGACGGCAGAACGTGCCAAGCCCCGCCCGGTGGGTCGGTGGGCGTGGCCGGGAGCGGCCCGGGCGGGGCCGGGCGCGTAGGAAGTCGCACCTCGATGGCCGGCCCGTCACCGTTTGCGCAGGTCGCGGTCGCGGAGCAGGCAACGAGGTGCGACTTCCTACCGGGAACCGGCAATCCGGCGGCCGGAATGGAGGGCTGGCGGCCCCGCTATTCAGTGTTACTATCTACTGGTAGTCAGTGATGCTGAGTAGCGAGCGAAGGTGGTCCATGAGCAAGCAGACGACGGAGATGCTCAAGGGTGTCCTGGAGGGCATCGTGCTGGCGATCCTGTCCAGCCGCCCGGCCTACGGCTACGAGATCACCGCATGGCTGCGGGAACAGGGCTTCACCGACATCGCCGAGGGCACCGTCTACGCCCTGCTGGTCCGGGTCGAGCAACGGGGGCTGGTCGACGTCGAGAAGGTGCCGTCCGAGAAAGGCCCACCGCGCAAGGTCTATTCGCTCAACGCACAGGGGCACGACTACCTCAGCGAGTTCTGGAGGACGTGGAGCTTCCTCACGGACCGACTTTCGCAGCTCCAGCCAGGAGAGAAGTGACATGGCACCGAAGTGGATCGAGTTGGTCACCGGATCGCTCGAACAGAAGAAGCAGTACAAGCAGGCCAAGGCACGGCTGGACGCCCTGCCCGAGCCTCATCGGACGGCGGCCAGCGCGCTCAACCGTTACCTGACCTACTACGGCGGCGTCACCGACGGCGACACGTTGGTGCAGATGTTCGTCGACCTGGCGGACCTGTGGGAACGCGCGGTGGTGGACGGAACCACGGTGCGCGGCATCGTCGGTGACGACCCGGTGGAGTTCGCCGAGACGTTCGCCCAGGCCTACACGGGCAAACGCTGGATCGACAAGGAGCGCCAGCGGCTCATCGCCGCGATCGACGACGCTTCCACCGCCGAAGGACCGCAGCGATGACGGGGCATCCGGCCGACCGGCCGGTGCCGGGACCCGCCGCCGACCGGACGACGGCTCAACCTGCCGACCGGACGACGCTTCGACCTACCAACCGCCCGACGGTTCGACCTGTTGACAGGACGACGGAGCGACCTTCCGACCGGACGAAGGGGCGAGTTGCCGACGCACCGGCGATCCGAGTGCGTGGCCTGCGCAAGTCGTACCGGGACCTCGAGGTGTTGCGCGGCCTGGACTTCGACGTGCCGCGGGGAAGCATCTTCGCCCTGCTCGGTTCGAACGGGGCGGGCAAGACCACGCTGGTGAAGATCCTCTCCACGCTGCTGGCCGCGGACGCCGGCAGCGCCATGGTCGACGGCTTCGACGTGCGGACCCAGCCCGCGCAGGTCCGGCAATCCATCAGCCTGACCGGGCAGTTCGCCGCCGTGGACGAGATCCTCAGTGGACGGGAGAACCTGGTGCTGGTCGCCAGGCTCCGGCACCTGCCCGACCCGGACGGCCTGGCCACCCAGCTGCTGGACCGGTTCGGGCTGACCGAGGCGGCCGCCCGGAAGGTGTCGACGTACTCCGGCGGCATGCGCCGGCGGCTGGACATCGCGATGAGCCTGATCGGCGATCCGGCGGTGATCTTTCTGGACGAGCCCACCACCGGCCTGGACCCGCAGGCCCGCGCCGAGGTCTGGCAGACCATCAAAGAACTCACGGCCCGCGGCACCACCGTGCTGCTGACCACTCAGTACCTCGACGAGGCCGAGCAGCTGGCCGACCGCATCGCGATCCTGCACGGGGGACACATCATCGTGAACGACACCATGGCCGGGCTCCGGCGGCTGCTGCCGCCCGCACGGGTCGAGTACGTCGAGAAGCAGCCGACGCTGGAGGACGTGTTCTTCACCATCGTCGGCGGCCGGCCATCCGCCGAGCCGGCGACGACCGCCGGATCGGCCCAACCCGACAAGGAACACTCATGACCACGCATGTCGCCGGCGACACCGCGGTGCTGCTGGGTCGCTCGCTGCGTCACATCCGGCGCAGCCCGGACACCGTCATCACCACCACGCTGATGCCGATCGCCCTGTTGCTGCTGTTCGTCTACGTCTTCGGCGGCGCCATCCGATCCGGGTCGCAGTCGTACGTGGGCTACCTGCTGCCCGGGATCCTGCTGATCACCATCGCTTCCGGGGTGGCCTACACCGCGGTCCGGCTGTTCTCGGACATGAAGGCAGGCATCGTCGAGCGGTTCCGCTCCATGCCGATCGCCCGCGCCTCGGTGCTCTGGGCACACGTGCTGACCTCGCTGGTGGCCAACCTGATCTCGCTCGCCCTGGTCATAGGAGTCGCGCTGCTGATGGGGTTCCGGCCCAGTGCCGGAATCCTCGACTGGATCGCGGTGACCGGCCTCCTGGCCCTGTTCACCCTGGCGCTGACCTGGATCGCCGTGATTCCCGGGCTGTCCGCCACGTCGGCGGAGGGGGCCGGCGCGTTCTCCTACCCGCTGATCTTCCTGCCGTTCATCAGTTCGGCGTTCGTACCCACCGACACGATGCCGGGACCGGTGCGGACGTTCGCTGAGCACCAGCCGGTGACCTCCATCGTGAACACGATCCGGGACCTGTTCGGCGGGCAGCCGGTGGGTGCCGGCATCTGGGTCGCGCTCGGCTGGTGCGTCGGGATCCTGGCCGTGGCATACCTGTTCGCCACCGTCAGCTACCGCCGCAAGTTTTCCGGGTAGCACGGGGCCAGGCCGGGCGCTCGGCCTTCCCCGGCGCTCGGCCTTCCCCGGCGCTCGGCCTTCCCCGGCGCTCGGCCTTCCCCGGCGCTCCGCCTTCCCCGGCGCTCCGCCTTCCCCGGCGCTCGGCCTTCCCCGGCGGCCGGCCGGTCTGGCGGCGAACTACAAGGGAGGTGCAGCGGCCGGGCGCTCGCCCTCCCCGCCGGCCGGCCGGTACGGCGGGCCAGCGGGGAAGCGCAGCGAGCGGGCGGGCCGGCTCGCTCAGCGGAACCGGCGCAGCCGCAACGAGTTCGTCACCACGAACACCGAGCTGAACGCCATGGCCGCGCCGGCCAGCAGCGGGTTCGCCAGCCCCAGGGCGGCCAGCGGCAAGGCCGCGGTGTTGTAGGCGAACGCCCAGAACAGGTTGCCCTTGATGGTGCCCAGGGTGCGGCGGGACAGCCGGATGGCATCCGCGGCCGCCGTCAGGTCGCCCCGCACCAGGGTCAGGTCGGAGGCCTGGATGGCCGCGTCCGTGCCGGTGCCCATGGCCAGACCGAGATCCGCCTGGGCGAGCGCGGGCGCGTCGTTCACCCCGTCACCGACCATGGCGACCACCGCGCCGCGCTGCTGCAGCCGGCGGACCGCATCCACCTTGCCCTCCGGCAGCACGCCGGCGATCACGTCGTCGGCGGCGATGCCCACCTCGGCCGCGACCGCGTTCGCCACCGTGCGGTTGTCCCCGGTGAGCAGCATCGGCCGCAGTCCGAGCTCGCGCAGCGCCGATATGGCCTGCGCGGAGGTAGGTTTCGCCGCATCGGACACCGCAAGCAGGGCCCGCACCAGCCCGTCCCAGCCCACCGCGACGACGGTGCTGCCGTCCCGTTCGGCCGCCTGGCCCTGCGCGGCCAGCGCGGGGGCCAGTAGCAGCCCGGCCTCGGTCAGCAGCGCCGGCCGACCGGCCAGCACCTCGGTGCCCTCGACGGTGCCGCGCACCCCGAGTCCCGGTGTCGCCTCGAATCCCGTCACCGCCGGCAGGTCGCCGACCTCGGCGACGGCGGCGCCGGCGATCGCCGCGGCGATGGGGTGCTCGCTGCCGTGCTCCACCGCGCCCGCGCGGCGCAGCACCTCGGCTCGGTCCGCACCCGGCGCGAGCAGCACGCCGGCCAGCGCCATCCGCCCGGTGGTGACGGTGCCAGTCTTGTCCAGCACGATGGTGTCCACCGCGCGGGTGGACTCCAGCACCTCGGGACCGCGGATCAGCACGCCCAGTTGCGCGCCGCGCCCGGTGCCCACCAGCAATGCCGTCGGCGTGGCCAGTCCCAGCGCGCAGGGGCAGGCGATGATCAGCACCGCCACCGCCGCGGTGAAGGCCGGCTGCATCCCGGATCCGATCACCAGGTGCACCACCAGGGTGGCCACCGCCAGCACGATCACCACCGGCACGAACACCGCCGACACCCGGTCGGCCAGCCGTTGCACCGGGGCCTTGCCGCTTTGCGCGTCGCGCACCAGCTGCGCCATGTGGGCCAGCTGGGTGTCCGCCCCCACCCGGGTGGCGCGCACCCGGAGCAGCCCGCCCGCGTTGACCGTCCCGCCGACCACCGCGTCACCGGCGGCCACCTCCACCGGCACGGACTCACCGGTGATCATCGACCGGTCGACCGCGGACGAGCCGGCCACCACCACGCCGTCGGTGGCGATCTTCTCCCCCGGCCGCACCACGAACACGTCGTCCACCGCCAGCTGGCCGATGGGGATGCGGGTCGGCACCCCGCCCCGCTCCACGGCGACGTCCTTGGCGCCCAGTTCGGCCAGCGCCCGCAGCGCTTCGCCGGAGCGGCGCTTGGCCCTGGCCTCGAAGTACCGGCCGGCCAGCAGGAACAACGTGACCCCGGCCGCGACCTCCAGGTAGGGCTCCGGCGGGCCGCCGGGTTCGGGCAGCAGCGCGAACTCCATCCGCATCCCGGGCATGCCCGCGCCGCCGGCGAACAGCGCATACAGCGACCAGCCGAACGCCGCGGTGACGCCCAGCGAGATCAGCGTGTCCATGGTGGCGGCCGCGTGCCGCAGGTTGGTCAACGCGGCACGGTGGAACGGCCAGGCGCCCCAGGTGACCACCGGCGCGGCCAGGGTCAGGCACAGCCACTGCCAGTAGGTGAATTGCAGCGGCGGAACCATGGACAACACGATCACCGGGATCGCCAACACCGCACTGGTGATCAGCCGGGTGCGCAGCGACTCCAGTTCGGCGGCCCGCGCGGTGCCGGTGGCGCCCTCCGCCGCATCGTGGGCATCGGCAGCATCGCGGGACTTGGCGGAGTCCGCGGTGGGCACGGGGGGCGTGACCGGGCGGGACGGCTCGGCGGAGTACCCGGTGGCGCGCACGGTGGCGATCAGGTCCTCGACGCTCACCCCATCCGCCGCCTGTACCCGGGCCTGCTCGGTGGCGAAGTTGACGCTGGCCTGC
This sequence comes from Nakamurella sp., assembly GCA_035708025.1. Taxonomy (GTDB): domain Bacteria; phylum Actinomycetota; class Actinomycetes; order Mycobacteriales; family Nakamurellaceae; genus Nakamurella. The sequence goes on from DASSTH010000461.1 coordinate 8,129, forward strand.
ACCCCGTCCAGCCGGTTGAGCTTGCGTTCCACCCGCGCCGCGCACGAGGCGCAGGTCATCCCGCCGATGTCCAACTCGATGGTGCGGGTGTTCATGATCTCTCTCACTGCATCGATCCCCGATTCATCGATCCCCGGGTTGTGAGTCCCACGCAGCGTCATGGCGCTGCGTC
>DASSTH010000462.1:0-8047 GCA_035708025.1 Nakamurella sp.
GGCCGGGCGCCGGAGGTGGTCACCGCACAGGCCAACTCCACCACCATGTCGTCGGGCAGCCCGGCCAGCGCACCGTCGTTCGGGACGTTGACGATCGACTCCGCGGGTGGCCCGCCGGCCAGCGCCACCATCAGGTCGAGCGCGACCTCCTGATAGCCGCCGCCGGACAGGTCCTGCTCGTCGCGCTGCTCGGCCGCCTGGCGGGTCTCGGCCAGGTAGGTCTGCTCGCGGTGCAGCCGGGCCTCCTCCCACAACCGCGCCGCGGACCGCGGGTCGGCCGCCGCCGCGGCGTAGAACGCGGACTGCTCGGCTGCCAGTTGTTCGCCGCGGGTGGTGCCCCGTGCCAGCGCGGCCGCCAACTCCCGGTGGCCGTAGAAGAACGCCAGGTACTCGTTCGGCACGGTGCCCAGCGCGCGCAGCACGTCACCGCCGAACAGCCGACCCTCCTCGAAGCCGGCCAGCGCACCGTCGTCGGCCAGCAATCCGGGAAGCAGGTCGGCGCCGTCCGCCCGGCGCACCGCCCGTAGCCAGCCCAGGTGGTTGATCCCCGCGTAGTCGCACCGGACATCGGCGGGGGACACCTGCAGCGCCCGGCAGACCCGCCGGATCAGCCCCACCGGCGAATCGCAGATGCCGATCACCCGCTCGCCCAGCACCGCGCGCATCGCCTCGGTGATCATGCCGGCCGGGTTGGTGAAGTTGATGGTCCACGCCTGCGGCGCCAGGTCGGCGATGCGCCGCGCGATGTGCAGCGCCACCGGCAGCGTGCGCAACCCGAAGGCCAGCCCACCGGCACCGACCGTCTCCTGGCCGAGCACACCCAGATCCAGCGCCCGCCGCTCGTCGGCGGCCCGGCCGGCCGCGCCGCCCACCCGGATGGCGGAGAACACCACATCCACCCCCCGCAGGGCCGCGTCCAGATCGGTCGTCACCGCCACGGTCGGACCTGGAAACGCCTGCAGCACAGCGGACATCACGGCCAATCGGCGTGGGTCGGGGTCGTAGAGCACCACCCGGTCGACGTCCAGGTCGCTGCGGGCCGCCACGGCGCGATGGACCAGCGGTACCCGGAAGCCGCCGCCGCCCAGAATGGCCAGAATCATGAATCCGACGGTAGATGGTGGCAGGCTGGCGTCATGGCCGCCCCTGCGACAGCACCCCCGTTGGATGTGATCATGCAGGGCACGGTGTTCCTGGACATCGTGCTCACCGGGCTGCCCGGGCTGCCCGCCGGCGGCACCGAGATCTACGCGGACGGCATGGGTTCCGCGCCCGGCGGGGTGGCCAACCTGGCCGTGGCGGCCAGCCGGCTCGGGCTGCGCACCGGGCTGGCGGCGGCCTTCGGCGACGACCTCTACGGCGACTTCCTCTATCGCACGCTGGCCGAGCAGGAGGGCATCGACCTGTCGCTGTCCCGCCGCTACGAGGACTGGCACTCGCCGGTGACGGTGTCGCTGGCCGTCAACCGCGACCGGGCGATGATCACCCACGCCCACCCGTCGCCGTCGCCGGACTGCGATCTGATCGGCGACCCGCCGCCCGCCGCCGCCGGTGTGGTGCACCTGGGCGGGCCGCCCGCGCCGTGGGCGATGAAGGCGAAGGCGTCCGGGACCATGCTGTTCGGCGATGTCGGCTGGGACGCCACCGACCGGTGGGAACCGCAGAACCTGCACGGCCTGGACGATCTGCACGCATTCCTGCCGAACTCCACCGAGGCCATGGCGTACACCCGTACCGACGACCCCCGCTCGGCCTTGATGGCACTGGCGGACAGCGTTCCGGTGGTGGTCGTCACCTGCGGCGGCCAGGGCTCCATCGGACTGGACTCGGTCAGCGGGGAGGAGGAGTGGGTGCCGGCACTGCCGGTCAACGCCGTCGATCCGACCGGCGCCGGGGACGTTTTCGCGGCCGCGTTCATCCTGGGCACGCTGCGCGACTGGCCGTTGCGACACCGGATGTCCTTCGCCAACCTGTGCGCAGGGCTGAGCGTGCAACAGGTCGGCGGGTCGCTGGCCGCGCCCGGGTGGGGTGACCTGGCGGACTGGCTGCACTCCATCCGGCAGCGGGTGGCCGAGGGCTCCCGCCCGGCGGCGGTGCTGGAGCACAGCTACTCCTTCCTGGCCGACGTGCTCCCGCAGGAACGCACCCGTCAGGTGCGGCGGGCCTCGGCGACCATCGCCCGGTTCTCCGACGCCTGACGCATCGCCGGTCCGAAGGGTCACGATCGGCCCGGGAAACCGGCCGGCGGGGCAGCCGATGCTACGCAGACGGTACGAATCCGGCAGCGTCGGACACAGTTTGGTGACGGTCCGACCACGGTGACGGTGCCATCACGGCGCACCGATCATGGCGTTCTACGCTGGCAAACGGCGTCATGCCGGTGACGGGGGATCCGCAGGAGCCCTCGCCGCCGCAACGAGGCCGGCCGGGACCGACTGCGAGAGGGAGCGACAATGGCGGAGCGGGAAGACAATTCGGTCAGGGCGATGCTGAACCGGCGGCGGTTCCTGGGCATGACCTCCACACTCGCCGCCGCGGGCGCGCTCGCCGCGGCGTGCGGCTCCAACACCGGACGCAACGAGAGTTCCTCCACCCCGGCCGCCTCCACCGGTGCCGGCGGCGGCGCACCCACCGGCTCCAGCGCCGCCGCGGGCACCGGGTCCGGGGCCGCCTCCGGCAGCGGGTCCGGGGCGGCGCCGGCATCCGGCACCTCCGGCTCCGGGGGCACCGGCGGCAAGCCCAGCCTGAGCCAGTGGTACCACGCCTACGGCGAGGACGGCACCGAGGCCGCGGTCAAGAAGTACGCGGCGGCGTACCCCGACGCCACCGTCACCGTCGGTTGGTATCCCGGCGACTACGACTCCAAGGTGGCGGCCGCGCTGCTCACCGACGCCGGCCCGGACGTGTTCGAATCCGGCAACGGGCCCAACATCGACGAGATCCAGGGTGGTCAGGTGATCCCGCTGGACGGCATCCTCGGTGACGCCGAGGACGACTTCACCGAGTCGATGATCGAGCGGATGAGCTACGACGGTCACCTGTACGCCGTGCCGCAGGTGATCGACATGCAGCTGCTGGTGTACCGCACGTCGATGCTCGACCAGGCCGGGGTGAAGCCCCCGACCACGTACGACGAGCTGGCCGACGCGGCCAAGAAGCTGACCACCAAGGACGTCAAGGGCCTGTTCGTGGGCAACGACGGAGGCGTGTCGACGCTGGTGGGGCCGGTGCTGTGGAGCGTGGGCGCCGACTACCTGACCAAGGACAACAAGCCCGGCTTCACCGACCCGGCGGTCGGCACCGCACTGGGCCGGCTGCACGAGCTGTTCACCTCCGACTCCCTGCTGCTGGGCGCGCCGACCGACTGGTCCGACCCGTCGGCCATCACCCAGGGGCTGTGCGCCATGCAGTGGACCGGGCTGTGGACCTTCCCGGCCCTGCAGGAAGCCCTCGGCGACGACTTCGGGGTGCTGCCCTGGCCCAAGTACGCCACGGACGGCGCGGGTGCGCCCTCGGTGCCGATCGGCGCGTACGGGTCCTGCGTGTCGGCCAAGTCCAAGAACCCGGACGCCGCCAAGGCGTACGTGAAGTGGCTGTGGGTGGACAACACCGACGACCAGCTGGACTTCGCGCAGAGCTACGGGTTCCACATCCCGTCGCGCAAGAGCGTGGCGGCCAAGGCGGACAAGCTCAAGTCCGGGGTGGCCGCGGACGCCGTGCAGATCCTGCAGCAGAACGGCCACGCCCAGACGCCGCTGCTGTGGACGCCGGCCGCCGGCACCGCGATGTCCGATGCGGTGTCCAAGATCATCAAGGACGGCGCCGATCCGCAGCAGCAACTGGCCGGGGTGATCAGCAAGACCCAGTCCGAGTTGGACCGGGTGCTGAAGAAGTAGCCCGGCGGGACACCGCATTCCATGACGCTCGGGCTGCGCGGCCGGGTGCCGCCCGGGCCGGCCGCACCCACGCTGTGGCGCCGGCTGGCCGGCCCGCAGAACCGCACGCTGTGGTTCTGGGCATTCGTCGGTCCGTTTTTGATCGGCCTGCTGGTGTTCGTGTACGCGCCGATCGCGTGGAGCATCTACCTGAGCTTCTTCGACGCCCGGAACACCGTCACCCCTTCGCATTTCGTGGGGTTGTCCAACTACCGGGACATGCTGACCGACCCGGCGTTCACCTCCAGCCTGCTGACCTTCATCGTGTTCGCCGCATTCATCGTGCCGACCACGTACGTCATCTCGCTCGGCCTGGCGCTGATGGTCAACCGGGTGCGGCTGTTCAAGGCGTTCTTCCGCTCGGTCTACTTCCTGCCCACCGCCTGCTCCTACGTCGTCGCGTCACTGATCTGGAAGCTGTCCATCTTCAACGGGGTGCGGTTCGGGCTGGCCAACGTCATCCTGGGCTACTTCGACGTGCCGAACATCGCCTGGCTCTCCGTCACGCACCCGCCGTGGTACTGGGTGGTGCTGGTGACGCTGCGGTTGTGGTTGCAGGTGGGCTTCTACATGATCCTGTTCCTGGCCGGCCTGCAGCGGATCCCCGTCATCCTCTACGAGGCCGCGGCGGTGGACGGCGCGAAACCCGGCTGGCAGACCTTCCGGTACATCACCCTGCCGCAACTGCGCACCACGTCGGTGGCGGTGCTGGTGTTGCTGTTGATCAACGCGTTCCAGGCGTTCGACGAGTTCTACAACACGCTGTCCAGCTTCGGCACCTACCCGCCGTACGCCCGGCCTCCGCTGGTGTACCTGTACTACATCGCGCTGAGCCAGCAACAGGACTTCGGGCACGGCAGCGCCGGGGCGATCATCCTGGCGCTGCTGATCGCGATCGTGACCGTCATGCAGGCCAGGTTCCTGGGTTTCGGCCGGCGGGGACAGACATGACGGCGACGGCGGATCGGGCGGGTCCGGTGCGGGTCGGCCGCGGTCAGCGGGTGCGGCAGCCGGTGGCCCAGCGGGTCGGAGTCGCGCTGCGCTATGTGTGCCTGACCATCGGCGCGATCATCTTCCTCGTCCCGTTCTACCTGTTGCTGCGCAACGGTTTGTCCACCGACCGGGAGATCACCGCCCCCGGCTGGACGTTCTTCCCGACCTCCCTGCAGTGGGGCAACATCGGTGAGCTGTTCAACGACAGCCAGGTGCCGATGTTGCGCAGCATGATCAACTCGATAGTGATCTCCGTGCTGCAGACGGCCGGTGCGGTGCTGCTGGCGGCGCTGGCCGGATACGGCTTGGCACGCATCCCGTTCCGCTGGGCCAACGCGGTGTTCGGTGCCATCCTGGTGACGTTGATGATCCCGGCGGCGGTGACGTTCGTGCCGACCTTCGTGCTGGTCTCCACGCTGGGCTGGGTGTCGTCGCTGCGCGGGTTGATCATCCCGGGGCTGTTCCAGGCGTTGGCCGCGTTTCTGTTCCGGCAGTACTTCGCCAACTTCCCGCGGGAGCTGGAGGAGGCCGGCCGCATCGACGGGCTGGGCTACTTCGGCACGTTCTTCCGCATCGTGGTGCCCAACTCGGCGCCGTTCATCGCCGCCATCTCGACCATCACGTTCATCGCGAGCTGGAACGCGTTCCTGTGGCCCCTGGTGATCGCCCAGGACTCCCGTTCCTGGACGGTGCAGATCGCCCTGTCCACCTTCCTGACCGGTCAGACCATCAACCTGCACGAGCTGTTCATCGCCGCGTTGTTCTCCATCCTGCCGCTATTGCTGATCTTCATCGGCCTGCAGCGGTTCATCGTGCAGGGCGTCGAGTCGACCGGCATCAACTCCTAGCCGGTGGTTCAGCCGAGCAGGGCCGCATCCAGCTCCGAGTCCAGGCGGTGCTTGGGCCGGGCGCCGGTGAGCTGCATCAGCGGCGTGCCGTCCCGGAACAGGATCAGCGTCGGTAGTCCGAGAACGCCGTAGCGGGCACCGATCTGCGGGGCGGCGTCGGAGTCGATCACCGCCACGGTCAGCGATCCGGCGCGTTCGGTGGCGATGGCGGAGAGCACCGGCGCGATGGCGCGGCACGGCGGGCACCAGTCGGCGGTGAACTCGACCAGCACCGGGAGTTCCGCCGCGTCGATGGCCTCCTGGAAGGTGTCGGCGGTGAGGGTGACGGTTCCGGCGGGGGGTGCGTAGGCGGACATGATGGGACTTCCTTTCCGGTGGGGTGGACCGCTCCGGCAGCGGTCGGCGACTCGGAGCCGGTGTGCGCCGTCCGAGCTGCGCGCCGTCAGGCGCGATCGGCCGGGCGCAGGCGGTTGGGAATGGTGTGCTCGGTGACGGTGCGCAGCGCGGCCGCGATGTGCGAGCGCGCCGACTGCAGCTCGGCGATGGCGCTGTCCAGTTCGGCCAGCTTGGCGCGATAGCCCTCGATCGAGTCGGCGCACACGTCGCCGCAGCTGTTCCCGGCGCGCAGGCATTCCACGAACGGGCGGGTCTCCTCCAGGGAGAAGCCGACGGCGGCCAGCTCGCGGATCTGTCGCACGATGGCCAGGTCGCTCTCGTCGTAGTGCCGGTACCCGCGGTCGTCCCGGCCGGCCACCAGCAGCCCGGCCTGCTCGTAGAACCGCAGCGCCCGCGGTGTCGTCCCGGCGCGGCCGGCCAGTTCGGAGATCTGCATGGGTTCGACGCTATGCCTTGACGCTGACGTCAGGGCAAGCGTCCGCGGCCCCCGGTCCGGCCTGTCGCGTGGATCAATGTGGCGCGCATGGATCATCTTCGGCGAACTGTGACGGGTGTGACCGGATGGACAACCTTCGTCCATGCCTGCGACGTTGATCCATGCAGACGGTGTCAGGGGTGGCGGCGGACCGACGACTCGACCAGGTCCAGCACCCCGGTCAGGTGCTCGGACGGAAGATCGGCCGCCAGGTGGGCCACCAGCCCCTCGCGCACCAGCTCCAGATACGTCACCAGCACATCGATGTCCACGTCGTCGCGCAGCACGCCGGCTTCGCGCTGCCGGGTGAGGCGATCCCGGGTCGCCCTGGTGATCTCCGCCGCCCGGCGCTCCCAGGTGGCCCGGAAGTCCGGGTCGGTGCGCACCCGGCGGGACACCTCCAGGGCGGTGCCCAGCCACCCGCGATCCGGGGCGGCCACCATGTCCCGCATCGCCTGCACCAGCCCCTCGCGGGTGGCGACCGACGCCATGGCGGCGAAGTCCTCGGCGGCCAGGGCGAAGAACAGCGCGTCCTTGTCCGGGAAATGGTGGAAGATCGCCCCCCGGGACAGCCCGATCTCCTCTTCCAGCACCCGGACCGTGGCGCCCTCGTACCCGTGCCGGGCGAACGCGGCCCTGGCACCGTCCAGGATCTGCCTGCGCCGGGCCTGGAGGTGGTCCGGGCTGACCCGGGGCACCGCTACGCCCGGCCGCTCAGCAGGCTCCGCAGCACGAACTGCAGGATGCCCCCGTGCCGGTAGTAGTCGGCCTCGCCGGGCGTGTCGACGCGCACCGTCGCCTCGAACTCGCCGGGTTCCCGGCCCGGCCGGGTCGGCGTGATGCGCACCGTCACGGTCTTGGGGATGCGGCCGTCGTTGAACCCGGTGAGGCCCTCGATGTCCAGCACCTCGGTGCCGTCCAGGCCCAGGTCCTCCGGGGTCTTGCCGGGCGGGAACTGCAGCGGCACCACGCCCATGCCGATCAGGTTGGACCGGTGGATCCGCTCGTAGGACTGCGCGATCACCGCCTTCACCCCGAGCAGCGCGGTGCCCTTGGCGGCCCAGTCCCGGGACGAGCCGGAGCCGTACTCGGCACCGGCCAGGATCACCAGCGGCACCCCGGCCTCGGCATAGTGCTGGGCCGCCTCGAAGATCGTGGTCTGCGGTGCCTGGTCCGGCGCGTCCTGCACCCCGCCGAGGAAGTCCCGGGTGAAGCCGCCCTCCACCCCGGGGACCAGTTGGTTGCGCAGCCGGATGTTGGCGAACGTGCCGCGGATCATCACCTCGTGGTTGCCGCGGCGGGACCCGTAGGAGTTGAAGTCCTTGCGCTGCACGCCGTGCTCGGCCAGGTACCGCCCGGCGGGGGAGTCCTGCTTGATGGCGCCGGCCGGCGAGATGTGA
>DASSTH010000463.1:0-2428 GCA_035708025.1 Nakamurella sp.
CTTGCCAGGGTCCCGCTCGACCCGTACAGTAACTTGTCACATGTCCTACCAGTTGGAGGCGTCATGGCCGAGCAGCCCGCTGCCCAGGTGCTGCAGCGTCCGGCCCGCCCGCGCGAGAGCGCACCGGAGTGGGTGCGGAACGAAATCCTGCAGTGGATCGAACGGGGTGACTACCAGCCTGCCGATCCGCTACCGTCCGAACGCGAGCTACAGGCCATGTTCGGCGTCAGCCGGGTGGTGATCCGGGAAGCCATCGTGCGGTTGCAGGCGGTGGGCCTGGTGACCGTGGAGCACGGGCGCGGATGCCGGGTGAGCGCCCGCGTACCGGACCTGCTGCACGGCCCGTTCCGGGTGTGGATGGAGCTGAACCGCGGCGAGGTCATCGGCCTGTTGAAGTTGCGTCGCGCGCTGGACGGGCTCGCCGCCGAGGAGGCGGCGACCGCCGCCGACCCCGCGACGGTCGGCCGGATCGTCGACGCCGAGCGGACATTCGCCCAGGCGGTGGAGTCGGCGGCCGACCCGGTGCGGCTGGCCGGCCTGGACAAGCAACTGCATGTGTGCATCGCCGCGGCCAGCGGGCTGACCGTGGTGGCGCACCTGCTCGGGGATCTGGACCACCACTCCGCCAACATCCACCGCACCAGCATGGCGGTGGCCGGCCGGCCGGCGGCGTCGGTGCGCGATCACCGGGCGATCGTGGCCGCCATCAAGGCGCACCAGCCCGCGCAGGCGCGCCGCGCGGCGGAACGTCACGTCCAGGGAAGCATCGCGCAGGTCCAGTCGATCCTGGCCGAGCAGGCGGACTCGTCGACGAACTGACGACCTGACCGCACACCCGATCCACCCGCGACGGCCCGCGGCGAACAACCGCCCGGGCCGGAAACCCGTCAACCCCATCCCGATTGGAGAGCACCATGTCCCGCACGTTCACCCTGGCATCGTTGTTCGGCGTCCAGCGGCCCGTCCTCGGCGGAATGCTGCTGCCCCCGCTGCTCGGCGCCCCCCGGTCCACCCTGTCGGTGTTCGAGATCGCCGACCGGGCCGTCGAGGAGGCCTGCGCCTTCCAGGCGGCCGGCGTCAGCGGCCTGACGCTGGAGAACGTCGGCGACAATCCGTTCCCGCGCGACGCGGCCGCGGACGAGACCGTCGCGGCGTTCGCGATCATCGCGGCGGCCGTCAAGCGGGCCGTCGACCTGCCCATCGGCATCAACGTCATGCGCAATTCCTGGAGCGCGGCGATGGCGATCGCCGCGGCCGTGCAGGCTCAGTACGTTCGCATCAACGTGCTGGGAGACGCGCTGGCCAGCGACCAGGGCGTCATCCAGGGCTGCGCCAGCGACCTGCTCCGCTACCGCAAGTACCTGGGAGCCGAGCAGGTCCGCATCTTCGCCGACGTCGATTGCAAGCACGGCGGGCCGCTGACCGCCCGGCCGCTGGAGGTCATCGCCCGCGACACCGCCTACCGGCAGATGGCCGACGTGCTGCTGGTCACCGGCACGGACTCCGACACACCGCCGCAGCTGTCGGACATCGAAACGGTCAAGGCCGCGGTCCCGGATGTGCCGGTGGTCATCGCCAGCGGCATGAGCGACCAGTCGGTGGACCTGGTCAAGGCCTGTGACGGCACGACGATCGGCACCTTCGCCCGCAACTGGGACATCAACGCGCCGATCGACCACGAGCTGGTCAGCACCTTCGTGGCCCGCGTGCGGGCGCTGTGATGGCGGTCGAGGAGCGCCCGGCACCGGACGAGCGGAAGCCGCAGGTCTTCCAACTGGCGGAGCTGCCGGCGCACACCATCGGGGATACCTACCGGATGTCGGCGATCCCCGGCGACAACGTCACCGTCGGCATGCACTGGTTCCAGCCGGACCACCCGGCGTGGCCCGCGCCGCACAGCCATCCCTACGACCAGCTCGCCTTCGTCCTGCAGGGAGCCATGCGCTTCACGCTCGGGGACGAGACCCGGGACGTCACCGGGCCGGCCGTGGTGTGGATCCCGGCCGGCCTGCCGCACTCGGCCGACGTGATCGGCGAAGAGCCGTGCTTCAACCTGGACGTATTCGGCTTAGTGCGCAACGACTTCGCGCATCTGTTTCCCGCCGAACTGGCCCGCTGAGAACGCCACCCGGCAACGGCACCTCGCCCCGCGAACCGTGGGGCACCGCCGCCCATCGGTCCGAGACCGCACGGCAAGGACACAACGGCAAGGTCACAACGACAAGGTGCCGGCGGTGGATGTCCACCGCCGGCACCTGCGTGATATGTCGGGCCCGGACCGCTGGCGGGAAACCGGTCAGCTCCGGCGGCCGCGCCGGCTCAGCCGGCGCGCACCGTCTCCCGGCGTACCGCGGCCGGGACCGCGGGGCCGCTCCGCCGGGCGTGCCAGAAGCCCAGCCCGGACAGCACCAGCATCAGGCCGGCCGCG
>DASSTH010000464.1:0-4164 GCA_035708025.1 Nakamurella sp.
CGACAAGGGCTGCACCTGGCCCGGCTGCGACATCCCCCCAGCGTGGTGTGACGCCCACCATGTGATCTGGTGGTCCCGCGGCGGACCCACCGACATCAGCAACGGCGCCCTACTCTGCCGCCGACACCACACCCACATCCACCAAGGCCACTGGCAGGCCCGCCTCGCCACCGACGGCCGACCCGAATTCATCCCCCCACCACACATCGACCCCACCCGACAACCCAGACGCAACCACCACTTCCACCTCCCCGACCTCCTCACCGGAAGCTGAATGTGCACGTGCAGTCGGGACTGACGGGGGCGCGATCAGGGCTGCCCGGTGGGCTTGTCGCCGCGGTGCCCGCGATCGGCCAAGCCGCGCACCCACGGGAGCACTGCATCCGGGTAGAGCGGCAGCGGTTCACGCTCGTCATGGATCGGGCGCCAGACCAGTGGCTGCTCGCTGCCGTCGTCTCCGCGAAGGGTGGCGCCGACGGTGCCGGGCAACGGATCGAGCCGGACGCGGTACACGAACACGATCTCGTGGCCCACAGCGCCGTTGATGCGGAAGATGTTCTCCACCGTGGTGAGGAAGGTCAGCTCCCGGATGGTGGCTCCGAGCTCCTCGTCGACCTCGCGAACGACGGCCTCCCGGTGTGTCTCGCCGAGTTCGACGCTGCCGCCGATGAGGCGGTGGAATCCCTTTGGGTTCTCGGCGGTCGGCGGATTCAGGCCGACAGCGTGTGCGGTCTCCTCGTCGTTCGGAGCGATGAGCATGGCCTTCACGCGGATGTGCGAGCGATCGACCGTCACGGTCCGATGCTATTCGTCCATGCCGCGCACGACTCGTGGGATGCTGCCGCGATGCTGGACCCACTCGAAGGTCTTAATGCGGACGGGACGATCCGCACCGGCGCGAGCCGGGATCGGGTATCGCCCGACTTCGAGCCGGTGATCGCCGCCGCGCTGCAGGCCTTCGTTGCGATAGCGGACGACTCGGCGGAACTGCACCTGTACGGATCGGTGGCCACCGGGACCGCTCGCCGCGGACGATCCGACGTCGACCTGCTGGCCATCGACGCCCCCGAAACGTGGTGCCGGGAAACCGAACGCGAACTGTCGGCTCGATTCGCCGCGCTGTGCCGGGGCGTCGCCATCGGTCGCGGCACGGCCGGCGACTACCTCGGGGACACCGACCAGGAGTACGGGAACCGGGTGTTCCTGCGTCACTACTGCGTGCCGCTGGCCGGGCCGGACGCGGTGCGCAGCCGGTCACCCTTCCCCGGCGATGTGCGCGCGGCCCGCGGCTTCAACGGAGACATCGGGATCCGGCTCGCCGAGTGGCGCGCCGGCACGGTCGCCGCGCGGCCCGTCGCGCGCAAGACGCTGTTCGCCGCGGCCGGGGTGGTCAGTGTCCTGGACGGCACATGGACCACGGACCGTGGCACCGCGGCGCGCCGGTGGGGCGAACGGCGACCGCACCAAGCGGACCAAATGGCCATGCTGCTGGCGTGGGCCGAGGACCACCGGACACCGTCACCGGCCGAGTTGCGGGCGGCGTTGGCGCCCGGCGGGATCGTGGCCGACGTGGTCGCGGCCTTCGAGGCCACAGTCGGTCTGTGGTCCTAGCGATCTCAGCCGGTTCGAAGGGGCGGCGGCATGTGGTCCGGTCAACGGTCACCGGATCGCCCGGTCGGCCGTCACGGCACATCTGCGGCTGGTCAGGGCAGCGTTCAACCGGCGATCATGACGCCTCCCGGCCGGCGGACAGGTCACCGGTCAACCGGCGATCGTGACCGCTCCCAGTCCGCTGGTCACGGCAGCGCTCAACCGGCGGCCATGACGGCTCCCAGATCGCCGGTCAGGGCACCTCCCAGGTGTGTACCGGGGCGTTGGCGTGCATGCCCTCGGCATACAGCCGCAGCATCTCGGCCAGGGCGGCCGCCCGGTCCAGCCCGCGGTCCTCGAACGCCTGCACTGTGGCGGTCTGCCAGCTGGACCCGTTGACCCGGTTCTTACAGCGTTCCTCCACGATCGACAGGTATCGGTCCCGCACCGCCACCGAGACGCCCCACCGGGCCAGGCCCTCATCGGCCAGCGGCAGTAACCGGCGCAACAGCAGTTCATCCCACGGCACCTCACCGAAACCCGGCCAGTAGAAGACCGAATCGACGCCGCGCCGCGCGCCCTCGTTGAAGTTCGACTGTGCCGCATCGAAACTCATCTGGGTCCACACGGGGCGCTCGTCCGACGACAACATGCGCAAGGCCCCGTAGTAGAACGCCGCGTTGGCCATCACGTCCGCAACGGTCGGGCCGGCGGGCAGCACCCGGTTCTCCACCCGCAGGTGCGGCATCCCGTCCACCACGTCGTACACCGGACGGTTCCAGCGGTAGACGGTTCCGTTGTGCAGGCGCAACTCCTGCAACCGCGGCGCCCGGCCGGCGGCCAGTTCGGCCTCTGGGTCCTCGTCGGTGGTCTCCGGTAGCAGCGCCGGGAAATAGCGCACGTTCTCCTCGAACAGATCGAAGATGCTGGTCACCCACCGCTCGCCGAAGAACACCGGCGGCCGCACCCCCTGGTTGCGCAGCTCCGGCGACCGGGTGTCGGTGGTCTGCAGGAACAGCTCGGTCCGGGTCTCGGCCCACAGCCGCTTGCCGAACAGGTACGGCGAGTTGGCACCCAGCGCCAATTGCGGCCCGGCCAGGGTCTGCGCCGCGTTCCAGTTCGGCGCGAAGTCGGCGGGGGAGACCTGCAGGTGCAGCTGCACCGAGGTGCACGCGGACTCCGGTGCGATAGTCGGGGAGAACATCCGCAGGGATTCCTGCCCGACGATGTCCAGCTCCAGATCCTCCCGGCGGGCGGCGAACACCGCCTCGTCGATGGCGGCGTACCGGGGGTTGGCGCTCATCCACTCGCCCTGCAGGTGCTCGGCACGCAGCGTTGGCAGGATGCCGATCATCACGATCGCCGCGCCCGCCTCGCGGGCCTTGGCGTCCGCCGCGTCCAACGAGTCCCGCAGGAGCTGCTCCAGCTCGAGCGCCGAGTCCCCGGGCAGCGGCCGCGGGGGGACGTTCAGCTCGATGTTGTACCGGCCCAGCTCGGTCTGGTACGACGGGTCGGCGATCGCCTCCAGCACCTCGGCATTCGCCATCGCCGGCTGCCAGCTGCCGTCCACCAGGTTGAGTTCGATCTCCAACCCGGTAAGCGGCCGGTCGAAGTCGAAGGTCTGCTCGATGAGCATCCGCTCGAACACGTCCAGGCAGCGGCGCACCTTCTCCCGGTAGCGCTTGCGCTGCTCGCGGGTGAACGTCGCGCTGGAGATGTCGTCACCCATGAAGTCCCTTCCACCTGCCGTGCCGCGAGCCTGCCTGACGCCTGGCCCCGCCGTCGCCCGGGCCGCCGGACCCCGGGCGCGGGGGCAGTGGTCCAGGTCACACCAGCCAATCACACCAGCACGGCCCCTGGACGCGCATCCGCCGGCAAGCGCCTACCCTGGCCGGGGCTGTGGATGGTGACGAGGAGCAGGGTGAGATGACGGCGAGCCGACCGATGACCACGACCGGTGTCGACCGGGTCGCCGGCGACCCCGCGGTCGGCGGCAATGGGGCATCGGTCGTCGGTCCGTCGGCCGCCTCGAACCGCGCCAACCTGGGCGCGACCGCCGGGGGGACCGGCGTCGACCCGCTCGCCGGGGGGACTGGCGTCGACCCGTCTGCCGGGGGGACCAGCGTCGACCCGCTCACCGCGGAGCCGCGGATCGCCGACCCAGGAACCGGCCGGGGGCCCGGCTGGCTGGATTCCTTCCTCGACGCCCGGTTGTCCAGCCTGGTGAATCTGCGCCGGCAGGTTCACGCCCACCCGGAACTGTCCGATGCCGAGGTGCGCACCACGGCGCTGATCCGGGAGACGTTGCAGGCCGCCGGGATCCCCGTCACCGTCCTGCCCGGCGGTACCGGGCTGGTCGCCGAGATCGGCGCCGGCGACCGGGTGATCGGCCTGCGGGCCGACATCGATGCCCTCCCGCTGTCCGAGGACACCGACCTGCCGTTCCGCTCCACGACCGAGGGAGTCGCGCACGCCTGCGGCCACGATGTGCACCTGACCGTGCTGCTGGGCGCGGCGCTGGCGCTGCACGCGGCGCCGGAGCTGCCGGGCCGGGTCCGGCTGCTGTTCCAGCCC
>DASSTH010000465.1:0-3061 GCA_035708025.1 Nakamurella sp.
GACTTGTCGAAGGTCAATCCACGCGATCAGCAGGAGCATCCGGTAGATGCAAGTCTCGCACAAGGTGTCCGTCGTGTTCGACGAGGCGAATCTGGTGTCGTCGGCCGGGCTGGTACCGGCGTTGGGGCTGGCCCGCCGGGCGGGTCTGCATGATCTGCTCACCGGCCGGGTGAGTGTGCCCGGCCCGGCTGGGGCGAACGTCGCGGTGAAGGTGACCTCCCTGGTGGCGGCGATGCTGGCCGGGGCGGATTGCATCGAGGACACCGGTGTGTTGCGGCACGGCGGCATGGGCCGGCTGCTGGGCGACGGGCGGGCGGCGACGACGTTGGGCACGCATCTGCGGGCCTACCGGTTCGGTCATGTTCGGCAGTTGGACGCGGTCGCAGCCCGGTTCCTTAACGGTCTGGCCGGTCAGGCGCCTGGCCTGGTCGCCGGCGGCGGGCAGCGCTGTTTCGTCGATGTCGATGACACGATGCGCGAGACCCACGGATACGCCAAACAGGGCGTGGCCTACGGGTACTGCAAGGTCAAGGGCCTGAACGCGCAGTTGGCGGTGCTGTCGGGAGGGTCGGCGGCGCCGGTGATCGCGGGGGTCCGGCTGCGGCGCGGCAATATCGCCTCCGCGCACGGCGCCGCCCGGCTGGTCGGTGATGCGCTGGCCACGGCTCGCCGGGCCGGGGTGTGCGGCCAGGTGACGGTGCGGGCGGATTCGGCCTACTACGGGCATGCCCTGGTCGCCGCCGCCGGTAAGGGCGGGGCGTTGTTCTCGGTGACTGCCCGCATGGACCCCCAGATCGCCCGCGCGATCGCGGCCATCGACGAGGCGGCGTGGGTGGGCATCAAATACCCGCAGGCGATCTTCGACGAGCAGCAGCAGCGCTGGATCTCCGACGCGCAGGTCGCCGAGGTGCCCTACACGGCGTTCACGTCCCGCCGCAAGGCCGAACATGTCACCGGCCGGCTGATCGTGCGCCGCGTCAAACGCCTGGGCCCTGAGCATGTCCCGGCCGGGCAGGGTGAGCTGTTCACCGCCTGGCGGCACCATGTGGTGTTCACCAACTCGCAGCAGCCCATGCTGGCCGCGGAGGCCGAGCACCGCGACCACGCGATCGTCGAGCAGGTCATCGCCGACCTCAAGGACGGGCCGCTGGCCCACCTGCCGTCAGGGGTGTTCACCGCGAACGCCGCCTGGACCGTGATCGCGACGATGGCGTTCAACCTCACCCGCGCCGTCGGCGTGCTGGCCTCCACCCGGCACGCCCGCGCCCGGGGCGCCACGATCCGCCGCCAACTGATCAACCTGCCCGCCCGGATCGCCCGCTCCGCCCGGCGCATCCGGCTGCACCTACCCCAGCATTGGCCCTGGCAGGAACCCTTCACCCGGCTGTACACCGCCGCCTGCGGGCCACCAGTCGCCGTCGCTGATTGACCACCCCAGCCCCAGCCGGGCGCGACCAGGAACCCCGACGTGGAAAAGCCGGGCAAACCGGCAACACGACCACGCCCATCACCGATCCGTCACCGCGCCGGCACGACACCGGCCCCGAAACCCCTCAACCCCAGCCCATCGGCGGATCGAGGCTGAGCCGCGGGAGTCCGGCACGCCCGGACCGGGGGAGGGCTCGGAAAGGCTCGGACCGGTCAGTGCAGCCGGTTCTGGGTGGCCAGCAACCCATCGGTGACGAGCATCTCGACGGCGTCGGCGGCTTCCTCCAGCCCGACCCCGAGGTCGGCGCGTTCGGCGGCGGAGAAGTCCCGCAGCACGAAGTCGGCCGGATCCATCCGTCCGGGTGGCCGCCCGATGCCGAACCGCACCCGCAGGTAGTCCTTGGTGCCCAGGGCGGCGCTGATCGAGCGCAGCCCGTTGTGACCGCCCTCGCCGCCGCCCTGCTTGACCCGGACGGTGCCGTAGGGCAGATCGAGCTCGTCGTGCACCACGATCAGATCCGCGGGCGCGATCTTGAAGAACCGTGCCAGGGCCGCGACGGGCCCGCCGGAGACGTTCATGTAGGAGCGGGGTTTGGCGACCACCGCCCTGGTCCCGGCGAGCCGGCCCTCCACGACGTCCGCACCGGACTTGTGGGCCTTGAACCGGCCACCCATTCGTGCGGCCAGCACGTCGGCCACCATGGCACCGACGTTGTGACGGTTCCCGGAGTAGGACGCGCCGGGATTGCCCAGGCCGGCGATCAGTACCTGGTCGGAAGGCACGGCCGCAGTGCCCCGGTCAGCCTTCCTCGGTGGCGGGCGGCGTGGCGCCGACCGACTCCTCGGCGGTCGCGGCGGCGGCCTCGGTCTCGCCCTCCAGCGTCTCGGCGGTCGGGGCGATCTGCACCGCGACCACCAGCGCATCCGGGTCGGTCACCAGGGTGGCGCCGGCGGGCAGTTCCACCTGGCCCGCGGTGATCTGGCTGCCGGCCTCGGCGCCCTGGATCGACACCTCGAGCCGCTCCGGGATGGACAGCGCATCCACCTCCACGGCCAGCGTGTTCATCTCGTGCAGCACCAGCGTTCCGGGCGCCGCCTCGCCGGCCACGTGCACCGGCACGTCGACCGTCACCTTCTCGCCGCGCCGGACCAGCAGCAGGTCCACGTGCTCGAAGTAGTCGCGCAGCGGATGCCGGACCACGCTCTTGGGCAGCGCGAGCTCCTCGCCATCGCCGATCTGCAGGGTCAGCACGGTGTTCACGCCGCCCTTGATGGCGTGCGCGAACTCCCGTGCGGGCAGCGACAGGTGACGGGGCTCCGTGCCGTGGCCGTACAGCACGGCCGGCACCAGCCCGGCCTTGCGGGTGCGGCGGGATGCGCCCTTGCCGAATTCGGTACGGGGCTGGGTGACGAGGCGGGTCTCGGACATCTGGTGCTCTCCTGCGGTGCGGTGGGTGCTCGGGCCGCCGCGGCGTCGGACGCGCGCGGGATCACTCCCACCGCGCCGATCACGGCTGACCCGTCACCGGGTCGCCCTCGCCGAGGCAACCGCACCAGCCTACCGGACGAACGGGGGCCGCCCCGCCTGGCACCGGCCCCGCCATCCGACCCGCCAATGCCCGAGTCGTGTGTG